>WRAA01000035.1 GCA_009780445.1 Defluviitaleaceae bacterium | reverse complement strand
TTTCGGCGAATTTTCGAGCATAATTTTTTGCCGGGCTAGGAAGCGACGACGACGCGAACCCTTGTGGTTCGCTAGGAGGAGCTGACGACGCACGGCGGAAAATTTGCCGAAAATGCGCCGAAATGGGGTTTTCAAACACGCCCTAGCTTCGTGTAATGTCGCAAGCAGTGAATTTAGTTTATTCACCATACCATGTTATTACTGCATAAAATGCTATACCCGGCATAAACTAATGCCGGGAGTGATAACGTGAGAAATATATTGAAGATACTGACGTGCTGCTTAGTTCTTGGCTTGTCCGGAACAAATGTTTACGCCGGCGAAGGCTGGGGCGTGTACTATCCAACGACGGGGGAGCGTCCGCGGGGGAACGCCACGGCAGAGTACCTGGCGCAGTTCGGCGCGTACTATATCGGCGCGGAAAACGACAAGGTGCTGTACCTCACCTTCGACGCGGGCTATGAAAATGGCTTTACGCCCGATATACTCGACACACTTGGCAAGCACAACGCGCCCGCGGCGTTCTTCCTTGTGGGATACTATATCAAGAAGAACCCGGAGATTATCCTGCGCATGGTTAACGAAGGGCACATTGTGGCCAACCACACAATGACGCACCCCGACATGAGCAAGATCGGCGACAAGAACAGCTTCGCCAAGGAACTGACGCAGGCGGAGGAACATTTCAAGAACGTAACGGGCAAGGATATGCCAAAGTTTTACAGGCCGCCCAAGGGCATCTACAGCGAGGCAAACTTAAAGATGGCGCAGGACATGGGCTACGCAACCGTGTTCTGGAGCCTTGCGTACAAGGATTGGGAAGAGGACAACCAGCCGTCCAAGGCGGAGGCGTTCGAGAAGCTTGTGCCGCGAACGCACCCCGGCGCGGTCATCCTCCTGCACAATACGTCCAAGACAAACGCTCTCATTCTGGATGAACTGCTGACACGCTATGCAGATCTGGGCTACCGATTTGAGAGCCTGCACCACTTGACCGGTGGCGCAACACCGGCCATGTGAGACGTAATTGTAAACAGCATAAAACCCTGTGGCAGACAGCCGCAGGGTTTGCTTTGCGCGAAGAAGCAAATATTATGTCTTTTCAAATTCGCGGATGTATAGTATAATTGTGTCAGAACTTAGAACATGACGGCAAAGGTGATATTATGAGCGAAGATGTGAGACTTACTATCGGAAAAGGGAAGGCGCGCAGCTTCCCCAAGGGGATCAGCTTGTTCGAGCTTGCGCGGGAACACGCGGGCGATGCGCCGTATCCCGTGCTGGCGGCGGAAGTGGGCGGCGAGGTAAAGGAACTGCACGAGAGGCTTAACAGCGACGCGGCAATACGCTTTATAGACATTACGGATCAGAACGGCTTCCGTATTTATCAGCGCAGCGCGACATTCCTGATGATATTTGCCGTGCAGGAAGTGCTGGGCAGGGGCACCCAAGTTGTGGTTGAATACTCCATTAGCAAGAACTATGTCTGCGAGATACACGGCCTTGACACGCCGCTTACGCCGGAGGTTGTGGAGAGGATAGAGCAGCGGATGCGGCAGGCCGTGGACGAGGACATGCCCATAAGCGTGGTGCGCGTGCCTGTGGACGAAGCCATAAGGCTTGCGTCGGAGCTGAACCAGTTCGACAAGGTGAACATACTAAAGTACCGCAACACCTCCGACGCAAAGCTCTACAAGGTCGGCTGGTATCACGACTATTTCTACGGCCCGATGGCCGCGCGTATGGGCAGCATCAACAGCTTCAAGCTGCACCGGGTGTCGGGGGACGGGTTTGTTCTGCAGTTTCCGAAACCCTCCGAACCCGACAAGCTAAAACCCCTCAAGCAGTCGAGCAAGGTTTCGGAGATATTTGCGGAGTCCAGCAAGTGGGCGCGTATTCTGGGTGTGGACACCGTGGGCGCGCTGAACGACCAGATCTGCAAGGTCGGCATCGACAACATCATCAGGATCTCGGAGGCACTGCACGAAAAAAAGGTGGCCAACATAGCCGACATGGTGACGAACCTGCACAGGCGTATTGTGCTGATCGCGGGGCCGTCCTCCTCCGGCAAGACCACCCTGGCCAACCGCCTGCGCATACAGCTGAAGGTAAACGGTATGCGCACCCACATAATTTCGCTGGACGACTATTACCGTAACCGGGACGACATAGAGCGCGAGCCTGACGGTTCGCTCAACCTTGAAAAGGTGGAGGCTATCGACGTAGCGCAGATCAACACGGATCTGTCGAAGCTGCTTCGCGGCCAAGAGGTGGAGGTGCCGCACTTCAACTTCCGCACGGGCAAGCGCGAATACAAGGGGCGCAAGATCTCGATATCCGGCGACGACGTTATCGTAATGGAGGGCATACACGGGCTTAACGGCAAGGTCACGGCGGATATCGCCGACGACGCAAAGTTCAAGATCTTCATTTCCGCGCTGACCCAGCTTAATATCGACAACCACAACCGCATACCCACGACGGACACGCGGCTAATCCGCCGGCTTGTGCGGGACTTCAAGCACAGGGGCGCGACTGTGGAAAAAACCTTCGAGATGTGGCCGTCGGTAATGCAGGGCGAAAACGACTACATCTTCCCGTTTCAAGAGGAAGCCGACGCGTTCTTCAACTCCGCCCTGGTGTACGAAATGTGCATACTCAAGCCCTATGTGACGCCGCTGCTGCTTGCGGTTGACAGATCCCAACCGGAATTTGCGGAGGCACGGCGGCTGCTGCGCTTCCTGGATTCCTTCATTGCGCAGAGCAGCGAGCATGTTCCGCCCAATTCCATCCTGCGCGAGTTTATCGGGGGAGGCTGGTTCAGCTGATGTTGATGGCAAAGCTTGCCGCGCTTGCGGGAGCGGGGGCCGCCGCGGCCGCGGGAATTGCCGCCGCCGGACGGTTCTGGCTGAAGGTGCGGCACGAGTATGTGGAGAGCGAGAAGGTGACGCGCCCTCTGCGTCTGCTGTTCTTCTCGGATCTGCACGGCAGGAACCGGCACAGGATGAACCTGGACATCTGGAGAACCGTGGAGCAGCTAAAGGGCATCGACCTGACTATTGTCGGCGGAGACTTCATACTGCGGCGGGCGCACGAGGTTCTGCCGCATCTGGACGGCATCGAGCGGCTGGCACGCCGCGCGCCAATGTTCGCGGTGGACGGCAACCACGACAACCGCGACTACCGCCCGCTAAAGCGTCTGCTGACCGAGCGCGGCGTAAGTATGCTTAACGACCGGAAGCTCAACCTCAAGCTGAACGGGAACAGCGTGGACATAGTGGGTCTGCGCGACTACATGCACCTGAAGCGCGTAAAAGGTTTTGCCGAGGCGGATACCGTCATGCACAGCCTTAGCCCGGACATCCTGAACATATGCGTGAGCCACCAGCCGCAGATACTCGACAGATATTCCATGTGTTCCGCCGATATGTTCCTGTGCGGGCATACGCACGGCGGGCAGGTCAGGTTTCCGTTTATGCCCGTGCTGTTCGCGCCCAATCAGGGGCTGTTCCCCAAGTTCGGCTACGGCTGGTATTCGCAGGACGGCACGGCCATGTTCGTATCCAAGGGCATCGGCGCGACACACTTCCCCATACGCTTCTGGAACAGGCCGGAGATCTGCGTTATCGACATTATTCCGCGGGAGTTCTGGGCTTGAATGTAATAGAATTGAAATTTTTGCTTGACGCGCAAAGCGATATCTAGTACAATACTATAGCGGAATTTGTTACACATTTCCAAACTACAGGTTTCTCCAAAACGAACATAAGGACGGTGCAAGAACGATATGAAGATGACATTCCAGCCAAAGACCAAGCAGCGCAAGCGCGAACACGGTTTCAGAAAGAGAATGAAAACGGCCAACGGGCGCAAGGTGCTTCTGAGAAGACGCCAAAAGGGAAGAAAGGTTCTGTCTGCGTAGCTTGACATATGAAATTCACAGAGCCGCTTAGGAAGAACTATCAGTTCAGATTCGTCTACAACAAGGGTCATTCCCGCGCCAACCGCCTTCTTGTGATGTATGTGCAGAAAAACGGCACAGACAGGAACAGGCTGGGCATTTGCGTCAGCAAGAAGGTCGGGAAGTCTGTTGTAAGAAGCAGGGTGACGCGGCTCATACGCGAGAGCTACCGCCTGAACGAACATAACATCGGCCAAGGCTATGACATCGTGGTTATAGCACGGGCGGCCTGCGCGGGGTCTTTGTACGCGCAGGTGGAAAGCGCGCAGCTGCACTTGATCAGAAAACACAATCTGCACAGGGGATAGAACGGCATGTTCGTAAACGCCTTGCTGGCGCTTCTTAGGTTCTACAAAAAGTTCATATCCCCGGCACTGCCGCCCGCGTGCCGATTCTACCCGACATGCTCCGAATACATGATGGATGCCGTTATGACCCATGGTGTGGTGAAGGGGCTGGCGTTGGGCACGTACCGCTTGCTGCGCTGCAACCCGTTCTGCCAAGGCGGCCCGGATCCCGTGCCGCCAAGGGCACCGAAAGTACCCGGAACATAATATCGCTGTATGCGCAGTGTTTTGCGCGTTATTTGTGTTTACAAAAAACAGGGTGTGATTGCGAAACACAGGAATAACACTAGGAGGAACACAGTTGTCACTTTTCTCGGGAACGGCACTATTCTTCACAGGCGGAAACATGGTGATAAACGACCCTGGTTTTATCGTGGGGCCCATGGCCGACTTCTTCGGCTCGATACTTAACTTCCTGTTTGACTTTGTAAACGGTTTTACGACATATAATTCGCTGGGTGTCGCCATAGTTCTGCTGACGATAGTCACAAGAATACTTATGCTTCCGCTTGCGATCAAGACCCAGAAGTCCATGGTTGCGATGCAGAGGCTTAACCCCGAAATGATGAAGATCCGCAAAAAGTACGAAGGCGAAAAGACCCGCGAATCCCAGCAGAAAATGGGCGCGGAGCTGCAAGCCCTGTACGCGAAGAACAAGGTAAACCCCCTTGGCGGCTGTCTGCCGCTGCTTATCCAAATGCCGATATTTATCTCGCTCAACTTTATCATGCAGCAGGCATACAGGTATGTTACGGAGATCGGGCTTGTGTTCAACCGGATATCGGAGAAGATACTGGCCATGCTGGACGTGATGGACGCAAGCGAGTACCTGCAGCTTGTGGGGCCGCACTTCGAGGCGAAGATACCCAGGAGTATGCTGGACGCCGGCACGCTAAACGCTGGTGTTGCGTCGGATATCGAAACGATTGTGAGCCGCTTTTCCCCCGCGGAATGGTACGGCTTCATAGCGGACATGCCGCAGGAAATGCACGCCGCGATGTTCGAGCTTGTGGCTCTGAAAGATTCATACGAACTGTTCTTCGGCATAAACCTGGGTCAGCTCTCCGGGACAAGCTTCCCCGGTATCATAATTCCGATCTTGGCCGCGATCACAACATTCTTGGCTTCCTACTTCATGACAAAGCTGACATCCAGCATGGCCACAGACCAGACACAGAAGCAGATGCAGAAAGTTATGCTGTACATGATGCCGTTCATGCTCGGCTTCTTTACCATCCAGATGGCGGCCGGTGTTGGCGTATACTGGATAACATCGTCGATATTCCAGTTTGTTCAGCAGATGGTCTTGAACAAGGTATTTTTCAAGACCGACGCACAGGCGGTAAAATAAGCTTCTGCACATACCAACAAAGGTACACACAAAGGAGTATACCATGGATAGTATGATGGAAAGCATTGAGAGATCCGGCAAGACGGTGGACGACGCTGTTAACGACGCGCTGAAACAGCTTGGGGTGAGCCGGGATCAGGTGGAGGTCCAGGTCTTGCAGGAGGGCAAGTCCGGCTTCTTGGGCATTGGCAGCACCCCCGCAAAGGTGCTGGTTACGCTTAGGATAGACCCGGAGCGTATCGCGCGGGAATTTCTGAAGGAGATTCTGGACGCTATCGGCATAGACGCGACCTTCGAGATCACCGGCACCGAAAAACAGCTCAGCATCATGATATACGGCAAGGACATAGGCATTTTGATAGGCAAGCGCGGGCAAACCCTGGATTCGCTGCAGTACTTGGTGAACCTGGTTGTGAACAAGGGTAAGGCTCCGTATGTGAATATATTGCTGGACGCGGAGAACTACCGCGACAAACGCCGCGAGACCCTCGAGATTCTGGCGCACAACCTCGTTAAGAAGGCCAGAGCAACGCGCAAGAAGATAGTGTTGGAGCCGATGTCGCCATACGAGCGGCGCATAATCCACGCTACGCTCCAGCCTGAACGGGGCATAGATACATATTCGGAAGGCGACGAGCCTTATCGTTATGTTGTAATCAACCCTAAGTAAGTATAGGTCTGCTGCAGAGCAGGACGGAGGGATGTTGTGAACAAACTCGCTTGTTTCGTGTTCGGCTTTTCGTGCGCCGCGGTGATGGCATTGGCGATTCCGGTGACTGCGCAGCCGCGTGAGGTATCCGCGGTGCAGGGTGTTGTCAGCGTAGTTGTGGACCGCGTGAACATCGGCTCGAACACCCTGCTGTTCAACGACACCACGTTTGTGCCGCTTAGGCAGATCTCCGAAATGCTCGGCGCATATGTCAGCTACGACGCTCTCACGCGCACCGCCACGATCACCACGGCGGAACACAGTTTGGCCTACTTCGAACACTTTCCCGACATCCCCACCTTCGAGTCGGTAACCGGCGTCAGCAACATCAGCATCTTTGAACACGATGCCGCAAGGTTGCGATTCTCTGTGAGCAAGAGCTATTCGTCGGACTACGAGTTCTTCCGGTATCTGGCGGCTCTGACGTCCGCCGGCTTTGTGGACGAGTTCGGGCAGGATATCGGCGGGAACGGCACCATTGTGCTTACGGGCGGCAACACGCAGATAGTCGTCAGCATGTTGGGCCAGTCATACACATTCAGCATAGCAAGAACTTAGAGCATAGGTTCTCAGAACGTAGGTTCTTAGTGCATAGCCTCCAGCATATGGTGATGATACCATGCGCCAGGGGGCTATGATTTTGAAAGGGGATAGGAATATGGCGAAGATAGTTGAGTGCATACCGAATTTCAGCGTGGCGCGTGACACCGCGGTGCTTGCGGAGTTGGAGGCCGCGGCAAGGTCTGTGCCGGGCGTAACACTGCTTGACAGCGCGCCGGACCTTAGCCACAACCGCACGGTGTTTACGCTTGTGGGAAGCCCGGAGGGTATCAAGGATGCGGCGGTGAAGCTTGCGAAGCTTGCGGCGCAGAAGATAGACCTTACGAAGCACTCCGGCGAACACCCGCGTATGGGCGCGATGGACGTATGCCCCTTTGTGCCGCTGAAGGACGTGACAATGGCGGAGTGCGTCGAGATGTCGAAGGAAGTGGGCGCGGCGATTGCTGCGGAGGCCGGCATACCGGTGTTCTTGTATGAAGATTCAGCCTCGAGCGAAGGCCGCCGCAACCTTGCGGCGATACGCAAGGGCGAGTTCGAGGGAATGGCGCAGAAGATGGAGCAGCCGCAGTGGAAGCCGGACTTCGGCGGCGAACAGCCACACCCAACGGCCGGCGTAGTGGCCGTGGGCGCGAGGATGCCGCTGGTGGCGTTTAACATCAACCTTTCCACATCCGACATAGAGGTGGCCAACAAGATTTCGAAGGTGATCCGCGGAAGCTCCGGCGGCTTTAAGTACTGTAAGGCCATCGGCGTGATGCTGGAGGACCGTAACATCACCCAGGTCTCCATGAACATGGTGAACTATGAAGGCACGCCGATCTACCGCGTTGTGGACGTGGTGCGGGCAGAGGCGCGAAGGTACGGCGTGAGCGTGATAGGCACGGAGCTGATCGGCCTTGCGCCAGCCAAGGCTCTTATCGACTGCGCGGAGTACTACCTGCAGATCGAAAACTTCGACTACGGCAAGCAGGTGCTGGAAAACCACATATTAGGGTTTGTAAAGGAATAAGCTTTCCGATTTTGCGCAGGATTTTTGTGCAAATGCAAGGAACTGATGACGCCGCGAACCTAGAAGGTTCGCAAGGAAGAAGTGACGCAGAGACAAGCAAAACGGAAAGTTTATTTCTTTATAAACTCTTTAGGGAACTAGGTGAGTTATGGCGGATTTATTGATCAAGAATATCGGGAAACTCGTTACTCCGCTGGGAAGCGCGGCGGTTTCGGGCGAAGAGCAGGGCAGGGCGCACGTGATGGAGGGTGCGGCCATTGCCGTTACCGGCGGCAAGATAAGTTATGTGGGCGAACAGGCGGGCGCGCCTGATGCGGCGGAGGTCGTGGATGCCGGCGGCAGGCTGGCCACGCCGGGACTTGTGGATCCGCATACGCACATGGTGTTCGGCGGGTTTCGGCAGAACGAGCTGGAGATGAAGCTGGCCGGCGTGCAGTATCTGGACATCCTGCGCGGCGGCGGCGGCATACTCTCCACGGTACGCGCCACACGCGCCGAAGGTGAGGAAGAGCTGTACGCCAAGGCGGCGGACTTTGCCGACAGGATGATGCGCCACGGCACAACCACCGTGGAGGCCAAGTCCGGCTACGGCCTGGATCTCGACACAGAGATGAAGCAGCTGCGCGTGATATCGCGCCTTTCGCGTGAACACGACATCGACGTGGTGGCCACCTTCATGGGTGCCCACGCCTGCCCGGAAGAGTATAAGGACAGGCGCGACGCCTACATCGACTATGTGGCGGAGGAAGTTCTGCCCAAGGTTGTGGAGTTGGGTCTGGCCGAATATGCCGACGTATTCGCCGAAACGGCGGTGTTCGACATAGCGCAGTCGCGCAGGATACTGTCCGCGGCGAAGAAGCTTGGCCTCGGCATCAAGATCCACGCCGACGAGATCAACCGGATCGGCGGGGCGGAGCTTGCGGCGGAGCTTGGCGCGGCATCGGCGGAGCATCTTCTGCAGGCCTCCGACGCCGGCCTTGACGCTATGGCCGAAAGCGGCACAATCGCCGTGTGCTTGCCGACCACAAGCTTCAACCTCGACAAGAACTTCGCCCGCGCCAAGCTAATGGTGGAGAAGGGCATACCCGTGGCTATCGCCACGGACTTCAACCCGGGATCCAGCCCGGGCTACAACATGCAGTTCGCCATGACGCTGGGCTGCCTCAAGCTGCGGCTTATGCCGGCGGAGGTGCTGTGCGCCGCAACGCTGAACGCCGCCGCCGCAATCGGGCGCGCCGCAAGCAAGGGAAGTCTGGAGGCCGGCAAGGACGCGGACATCGTAATCTGGGACGCGCCTGACCTAAACTTCATATTCTACAGATACGGCAACAATCAGGTGTACAGCGTGATCAAGAGCGGGAAGGTGATTGTGTGAAATTGGTAGACCATAGGGTGTGTGAGTTCTTGGACGTAATGGCGTCCGACGCGCCGGCTCCGGGCGGCGGTTCGGCCTCGGCGTTGTCCGCTGCGATGGGCGCGTCGCTTACGTCCATGGTGGCGGCTCTTACGCTTGGCAAGCCCAAGTATGCCGAATTTGAACAGCTTGCGAAGGAGATTGTCTCCGCGATGAACAAGCTGCGCAAGGAGTTGGCCGATGCGGTGGACAGGGACACGGAAGCCTATAACGGCGTGGGCGCGGTGTTTGCAATGCCCAAGGCCACCGACGAAGAGAAGGCCGCGCGGAAGCAGGCAATGCAGGACGCGTTAAAGCAGGCCACCCTCGTTCCGCTGGAGGTCATGCGCCTTGCCCTTGCCGGGCTGGAGCTTACGGCATCCTGCGTGGGCAAGACGAACCCCAACGCCGCGTCGGACCTTGGCGTGGCTTCGCTTACCCTGCTGGCGGGCGTGAAGGGCGCGTGGCTTAACGTGCTGATAAACCTTTCCGGCGTAACCGACGATTCCTTCGTGCGGGACTGCAAGGCCAAGGGCGGCGAAATGTTCGCAAGCGCGGACACCCTGGCCGGCGAAGTTTACAGCAAGGTCGAGACAAGTCTGTAAGATATTAGAGACAGCCTCTGGAGGGGAGCCGGTACATGTCTGCCATGACATATGATGAAGCACTTGAGTTCCTGGAATCGACACACACCTTCGGCAGCAAGCTGGGGCTTAGCCGCATAAGCGCGCTGTGCGGCCTTCTGGGCAATCCGGAGGATCGGCTGAAGTTTGTGCATATCGCCGGCACCAACGGCAAGGGTTCCACCGCGGCCTACATCGGGCAGGTGCTTATGAAGGCTGGGTACACCACGGGGTGCTTCACATCCCCGTACATACAGCGTTTTACGGAGCGTATCACCGTGAACGGCATCGAAATCTCCACTGATGACATCACGCGCTACACGCAGATGATCAAGCGTGAGATCGACACCATGACGGCGCAGGGGCAGGAGCACCCCACGGCGTTTGAGATCTACACGGCCATGTGCTTCCTGCACTTCGACGAGCAGAAGTGTGACATCGTGGTGCTTGAAACCGGCCTGGGCGGCGTTATCGACTCCACAAACGTTATCAAGGCGAAGGAAGCCGCCGTTATCACCAATATCGGTTACGACCACATGGAACAGCTGGGGAACAGCCTGGAGGAGATCGCGCAGAAGAAGGCCGGCATCATCACATGCCCCTGCGACGCGGTGATCTACCCCATGGAGCCGCATATCCAGAGCATCTTCACAGATGCGGCGCAGGCGCAGGGCTGCCGCATCCACAAGCTGGACCCCGCGGACATCAGGGTGACGGGCGGATTCTTTGTGCCGGAGTTTGACTACGCCGGCCTTACGGGGCTGACAATCAAGCTTCTGGGCGAGCATCAGTACTACAACGCGTCGCTGGCGGCTCTGGCGTGCAAAGCTTTGCGCGGCAGAGGCTGGAACATCACTGACGGCCACATCCGCGAAGGCCTGGCCGCCGCGATGTGGCCCGGGCGTATGGAGATTATGCACAGCAAGCCGCTGATGCTCATTGACGGCGCGCACAATACGCAGGGCGTGGACGTGCTGGCAAAGGGGCTGGGTTCGTTCAAGCACGGCGGCGTGACCTTCATCGTGGGCGTAATGCGCGACAAGGAATACGACCAAATGCTGGGCGCAGTGGCTCACCTGGCCAACCGCTTCCTCACCATCACGCCGGACAACGAACGGGCAATGCCCGCCGCGGAGCTTGCGCGGTTTACGCAGCAGTTCGCGCCGTCCACCCCCTTTGAAAGCGTGGCGGAGGCCATACGCTTCGCGCTGGACACCACGCCCGAGGGCGAGGTCATATGCGCATTCGGCTCCCTCTACTATATCGGGCAGGTGCGCGAGTTCTTCGCCAAGCACTAGGGCGTGTTTGAAAACCCGCTTTCGGCGAATTTTCGAGCATAATTTTTTGCCGGGCTAGGAAGCGACGACGACGCGAACCCTTGTGGTTCGCTAGAGGAGCTGACGACGCACGGCGGAAAATTTGCCGAAAATGCGCCGAAATGGGGTTTTCAAACACGCCCTAAACTTCGGCCAAAAAATCTTTGTGAACGTATTGACAAAAAGCGCGTTATGCGATATCATTGTAAATAATATGGTAAGGTTGATGGATATAGGAGAGTTTCCACAGCGGAACACCGAAGAGTTAAGTAAGGGTTGGCCAAACCTTTATGAAAATTTCAGGTACAAGGACTATATTCGGACTAACTCTGGATTATATTGCGTGTATCGCGCATACTAAAACAGGGGCATGGCAGATAGGCTTGCTATGCCCCTTTGTTATTGACAAGCCTATTACGGATAAGATGGGTAGACATGGACAGGTATATCATTGTTACGAATAATCCGCTGACCGCGCAGAACGCCGGCTCCGGCAACATATTGTGCTACAGCGCGGACGCGTTGGCTTTGGACATTCTGCGGGAGGTGCGCGGCATGGTTCACGAGGGCTACAAGCTCGCCACGCACCCGCTCACAAGCAGCCTCAAGCCGAACGAAACTCCGTACAAGTCGGTGCTGCTGTATGCGCAGAAGGAGGCTATCTGCTATGAATCGCTGGAGCTTGCGGAGTCCGCCGTGATTGTGTCGGAAAAGTTCGCCAACCAACGGCCGCCTACGCCGCGCTCCGCGTTTTCGCAGAAGGTGCTGGACGATTTTGCCGCGATAGATTACGACATGGTTCGTCAATGGGTCTAACAATTATTGACCAATAATTTGGAAGGGGATGTACATGTACGACACAATTATCATCGGCGCGGGGCCTGCCGGCCTTACCGCCGCGCTTTACGCCGGGCGTTCCAAGCTTAGCACCTTGGTTATCGAGAAAGGCGCGATAGGCGGGCAGATC
>WRAA01000034.1 GCA_009780445.1 Defluviitaleaceae bacterium | reverse complement strand
GATATAGCTGATGGAGGCCATGATGTCCTCCAGGGTGATGTGCTTCGGCACAAGGCGCGGCAGGTTGTTGCGTATGGCGTCCTGCAGCTCCCGCGGATCCTCATGTTTCTCCAGAAGCTCCATCAGCACGGGCGCGTAGACGCTTTCCTTGATGCCCGCCTCACGCGCGTTGATGCCGTAGGGCTTCAGATAGTCGTCCGCAAGCACGGCCATGTTGCTCAGCACCTTCACCTTGCGGTCCTCCGCCTGCACCCACGCGAAACCCACGCCGGAGTTCTGGATAGCGTCGGCGATCTCCGCCGTAACCTTGTCCCCCGCTTCGGCCACAACCTCACCCGTGAAGGTGTCGATCACGTCCTCCGCAAGGTAGAATCCGCGTATGCGGTTGCGCATGGCCAGCTTCTGGTTGAACTTGTACCGGCCAACCTTTGCGAGGTCGTAACGCTTAGGGTCGAAGAACATGGAACGCAGGAGGGACTCCGCCGATTCTATCGTGGGCGGCTCGCCCGGGCGCACGCGCTTGTAGATCTCGATCAGACCCTCTTCGTAGTTCTTCGAAATGTCCTTCTCGATGGTGTTGAGGATCTTCGGCTCTTCGCCGAACAGCTCAATGATCTCCGCGTCTGTGCTGACGCCAAGAGAGCGCAGAAGCACCGTCACCGGCACCTTGCGCGTTCTGTCCACACGGATGTTGAAAATGTCGTTGCTGTCTGTTTCGTACTCGAGCCACGCGCCGCGGTTCGGTATCACCGTGGCCGAAAAAAGCTGCTTGCCCACCTTGTCGTAGTCCACCGAGTAGTAGATGCCGGGCGAACGCACAAGCTGGCTTACGATAACACGCTCCGCGCCGTTGATGATGAATGTGCAGTTGTCCGTCATAAGCGGAAAGTCGCCCATGAAGATCTCCTGCTCCTTGATCTCGTCCAGTTCCTTGTTGCGCAGTCGGCACTTTACGCGCAGGGGCGCGGCGTAGGTTGCGTCTCGTTCCTTACATTCGTCTATGGAATACTTAGGCTCGTTGTCCAGCTTGAAGTCTACAAACTCCAGCACAAGATTGCCGCTGAAATCGGATATGGGTGATATATCCTGGAACACCTCTCGCAGCCCTTCGTTAAGGAACCAGTCATAGCTGTTCTTCTGCACCTCGATAAGGTTCGGCATCTCCAGAACTTCGTCGATGCGCGAATAGCTCTTGCGTTCGGCCTTCCCGTAGCTCATGGACTTTACTCTGCGATTTTCCAATTACACACACCCCTTTGATATTAGACCTCTTTCGAAACTAGCCGACACCATCTTTGCGTCCAGTTTCGAAAGAGGTCTATTCTGAACAAGCTGCTGTACGATACAATTTAAGTGCGATACACATAAAAAACAATGCAGCAATATAATCGTCAATTATAAATACTACATCTGCGAAGTTTATGACACTGTGCGTAAAGTGTCGTTCAAAGTCAATTTCATGCCACCTTTTGACAGTTTATATACACTTTTCCGGCAAAAACAAAAAAATATGTTGAATCAGCTGAACTGATGTGTTATAATGTTTGGTGATATCCGTAGAGACAACTTCCCTATTATACAAAAAAAGATTATAACACGCACGGAAAAACTTGTCAAGCAAAGTTTTTCTTGTTGCACGGAAATATTTAAGATCTTGAGGGCTTCGCCCTTGACCCGCGACTATGAGGTTTGTACTTGGTTGGCGTAGTCGTTAGCCGTGCAAATTTCACAGATACGGGTCAAGGGCGAAGCCCTTGTGGGGTGGCGGGGCGACGCCCCGCGGTATCATCCCCTTCACAGAAAAGAGGCCAGCCGCACACCATGCGCATACTCATAGCCGGCTTCGCCCCTTTTGGCGGCGAAAGCGTAAACCCTTCCTACGAAGCCGTGAAGCTTCTGCCGGACATAATAGCCGGCTGCCGCGTTGTAAAGCTGGAGCTGCCCTGCGTGTTCTACGAATCTTTGAGCGTGCTGGAGGACTCCGTGCGGGCGCACAGCCCGCGGATAGTGCTGTGCGTCGGCCAGGCCGGCGGGCGTAACGCCGTCACACCGGAACGCGTAGCCATCAACATTATGGACGCACGCATCCCCGACAACACCGGCAGCCAGCCCCACGACGCGCCGATCTTCCCCGGCGGGCCGAACGCATACTTCGCCACCGTGCCCATACGCGCCATGGTCGAGGCGATACACGCCTCCGGCATACCGTCCTATGTGTCCAACACCGCCGGCACCTTCGTGTGCAACCACGTGATGTACGGCCTGCTGCACATGCTTGCCACCCTGCCGGAGTTCGAGGGCATACGCGGCGGCTTCGTGCATGTGCCCTACTCCACGGAGCAGGTGGACGGCAAGCCCGACACGCCGTCGCTCTCGCAAAAACACATCACCCAAGGCCTGCACGCCTGCGCCTTGGCCTGCATAAACGATAACGCATAGTTGTTCTAAACAGGACGTGACAACGATAGACTATACAAACCGGCAGTATCTGCGCATGACCAACAGGGAGGCAATTAATGGATGAACTACGTGAAATAAGGGAACTACGAGACCTGCGCGAGGATGCAGAGCGCGAAAAAAGCGTGTGCCGCTCCCACTTTATAAAGGGAGTTATCTTCGGCGTAGTGTCGGTGGTGCTTGCGCTTAGCGCGGCATTGTTCATAGGCGCCAACCGCCCCGCGTCCGCCAATATCTTGGATCCCACCCCAAAGATCCAGGAGATACTGGACATTCTGGAGACATATTCCGTCAACGAATTTGATGTGGAAGTGCTGCAGGAAGCCATGTTCATCGGTATGCTCTACGGCGTGGGCGACCCTTACACGGCCTATATGGACAGACGCAGCCTTGCCGCCTTCCTGGAAAACACCGAAGGCCGCTACGCCGGCATAGGCGTGCGCGTGCAGATAGACCAGGCCGACAACCTTATCCGGGTGCTGCAAGTGTTCCCCAACGGCCCAAGCGCGGCCGCGGGGCTGGAACCCGGCGACAAGCTGGTGCGCGTGAACGGCGCGTATGTGTCCGGCTCGAACTTCGCGGAAGCAATCGCAATGCTGCGCGGCGAACCCTCCACCAATGTGAACGTCACGGTTCTGCGCCAGCACACCGGCTCCACCTTCGACGTAGATATCGTCCGCGCGGAAGTAGAGGTTCCGTCGGTGGATCACAGGATCTTGGACGGCGACATCGGCTACATCCGCATCAGCAACTTCGACCGCATGACATACCCGCAGTTTATGACGGCCTTAAACGGCCTGCAGCAAGACGGCATACGCGGCCTTATCATCGACGTGCGCAACAACCCCGGCGGCCTGCTGGATTCCGTAGTGCGCATAACCAACGAACTCACGCCGCGCGGCCTCATAGTCTACACAGAAAACAAGCAGGGCGAGCGCGAAGAAATGCGCGGAAACTCCCGCCAGATCGACATCCCGCTGGTGGTGCTGGTGAACGAGAACTCAGCCAGCGCGTCGGAAGTCCTGGCCGGCGCCGTGCGCGACACCGGGTCCGGCGTACTCGTGGGCAACACAACCTTCGGCAAGGGCGTAGTCCAGAGCCTGTTCCGCCTGTCCGACGGATCCGGCATACGCGTAACAGTCGCCCGGTACTACACACCCGGCGGCTACACCATCCACGGCGAAGGCATCACCCCGGACATCTTCATCCCCACGGACCGCGAAACCTCCATGCGCATAATGTCGCTGGAACCCTGGCAGGACGACCAACTCACCGCCGCTATGAACGAACTGCGCTCTACCATCGGGCGATAGGTGCGATTAAGACCGTGGGGCTTCGCCCCACACCCCACAAGGGACTTCGTCCCTTGACCCTAACTATGGGATTTGTAATTGGTTGGCGCAGCCTCCGGCCGTACAAATTCCATGGTCACGGGTCAAGGGCGAAGCCCTTGTGGGGTGTGGGGCAACGCCCCACGGTCTTATCCTAAATACTAAGGAGACAGCACATGAGCATACTGCAAACTTTTTCACTGGAGGGCAAGACCGCGCTTATCACGGGCGGCAACAGCGGCATCGGCTTCGGCATTGGCCGCGCCTTCGGACAGGCCGGCGCGCGGGTGGCGTTTGTCTGTTCGAAGCAGGCTTCGCTGGAGCGTGGTTACGAAAATTACGAGAGGGCGGGCGTAGACGCCAAGGGCTGGCTGTGTGACGTGTCCGACGAAGACCGCGTGGCCGAGGTTGTGGCCGAGGTTGAGCGCGAGCTTGGCCCGGTGGGCATCTTGGTCAACAACGCCGGCATCGTGAAGCGTATGCCAAGCCTTGAGATGAGCGCGGCGGACTTTCGCCACATTGTCGACATCAATTTGTCCGGCCAGTTTATCGTCACCAAGGCCGTTATTCCGTCCATGCAAAAGCTTGGCGGCGGAAAGGTCATCAACATCGGCTCCATCATGAGCGAGATCGGCCGCGCCAACGTGGCCGCCTACAATGCGGCAAAGGGCGGCGTAAAGATCCTCACAAGCAGCCTGGCCGACGAATACGGAGAGTACAACATCCAGGTCAACGCCATCGGCCCCGGCTTTATCATAACAGACATGACCAAAGCCCTGCGCACCCCGCAGCCCGACGGAACCCCGCACCCGATGAAGGCCTTCGTCGAAAAAC
Organism: Defluviitaleaceae bacterium; assembly: GCA_009780445.1. GTDB lineage: Bacteria > Bacillota > Clostridia > Lachnospirales > WRAA01 > WRAA01. Next base: position 7,728 of record WRAA01000034.1, on the reverse strand, counting down.
GCACCCCCGCGGCGCGCTGGGGAACCCCCGCGGATATCGCCGGCCCCGCGCTGTTCCTTGCCTCCTCCGCGTCGAACTATGTTAACGGACATATGCTCTATGTTGACGGAGGTTTGGTCGCCACATTTGGTAAAATTTAGCAGTTTCGCATCCCGCAAAACCCCTCAAAGCCTGTCATATTCCACAATATTACTTCTGACAATATTGTTACAAAGGGCTATGTCTTGTTGCACGACCGGGCATACTGTGATATACTGTAGTAGGCTATGGTTGGAGCCTGTCACATTGTAACATCTCATTTCACAATGAAGGAGGTAATTATGATTAATCGCAACAAGTTCAAACTACTTGGCACAGCATTAGCAACCATAGGCTTTTTGTCTTTTGCGTTCCTTAGCCCAAACGCTCCAACAACTACGGTTCAAGCAAACATCGGCCATATCAGCGTAACTCCCACTACGCACAACGCAGTATCGTTTTCAGCCGATTTTGCACTGCAAATCGGGGAAAGTATCTCGAGTGCAAGCTTCACGGTAAACGGCCAAACCGTTCCCGCTACAGTCCAGGGGCCGGGTTGGGAGCCTCCGCAGGTGGTAACACCGGCCGCTCTCGCTTTTGGTTTTGAACCGGCATTCATCGGCGGCAACACCGCGCGGATAACCGGGCAGTATACTCTCCCGAATCACGGGTCGTATACCGTAGTGCTTACCGTAAACACTAACCATCGAAGCGGACTCACCAACAGCACCACCTTCCACACAAACAACTGGCCAAACCACCACTGGAACTGGGGCTGGGGCTGGAACCATCAGCCCGGCTGGAATGTCCAAAACTGGATACACCTCGAGCCGATCGCGCTGAACCACAGCAACACCACCGTGCGTCTGCACGCATGGGGCTGGCCGTCGATACCAAGCGGCTGGCACGGCGGAAACTGGCACGGCTGGTCCCACGGTGTCCACGGGCCTATCCACGGCGTAGGCATCCAGGTCGCCACAAACAGCAATTTCAGCAACGCCCGCACCTTCTCCCAGCATATGCACAGCGGAACCATCAACTTCAGCACACAGTTCAACCGCGTGTACTACATCCGCGGCTTTGTGCAGACGCATGACGGATCCCGCGCGCTTATGTTCGGCCCAACCCAATCCTTCCGCGGCGGCGTGAACTGGATAGGCGGCTGGAACCAATGGAACAACTGGAACCACGGCAACTGGGGCCACCCGGGCCACTGGAACCAGCCAGGACATTGGAACCAACCCGGACATTGGAGCTGGTGGAGCTACGGAACATGGAGCGGCGCGAACCGCGACCGTAATGTCGTAACAACCAACCAACCAACAGCGGTAACAGCCACCACCGCGAGCTTCTCGGCACACATACCGAACCGCGCGTGGGGCACACAATGGAACCACTGGAACAACAACCTGCTGGAGCGCGGCTTCGTATGGTCTCCCACCAACAGAATGCCCACTCTCGCAAACAACGTTCTTCGCGAACATTCCAACAACCTTGGTACGTTCGAAATGACATTGTCGGGCCTTTCGCCCAACAGCAGCTACTATGTGTCGGCGTTCATCAGAACTCCTTCCCGCGTGTACTACGGCAATGTCGTGAGAATCACTACCACGGCGCAGGCTACAGTGCCGGGCAGCAACGCAGTAATCAACGCGCAGATCAGAACTCTGGGCGGCGAGGATCGCGGCTCGGTCACGCTTAACTCTACAATCGGCTCCACAATCACCGCGGCAGACTTCCAGATCCCCGTGGGCTACAGCGTGTGGCCTCCGAACTGGACGTATATCGTAACCGGTGACGCCAGCATCCGCGTGATGATCTCCTCCTCCACCGTACCCCACGGCGGCGTTCCCGTTAACACGGCCAACCAGGCCGGCGTAATGGTTGGCGGCGAGTTCTTCGCAGGGCGCGGCAACATGACCTTCGCGCCGGACGCATCTGTCTCCCGCGGCGAGCTTGCCCAGGCTATTTTCCACCTCCAGTCCGGCCAAGTGAACCCACCGGGCCAGGGCGCGGCGTTTCGAGACACAACAGGCACTCCGTTTAACCAAGCTATCAGCTTCGTTTCCGCAATGGGCTTCATGAATGGTTATCCCGACGGAACATTCAGGCCGGGCGGAGAGCTTAGCCGTGCAGAAGCGGCCGCGGTGCTTGCGCGCATCTACGGTCTCACAGGCTTCGGTCAAACAACTTTCTCCGACACACAGACACACTGGGCAGCCGGCTACATCGGCCTTGCGGCTGATCGCGGCATCATCAACGGCTATCCGGACGGTTCCTTCGCTCCAAACAGCCCTCTTTCCCGCGCGGAAGCAGTAGCCCTGCTCGTTCGTGCCGACGGAAGAAGCAACATGAACCACCTTCAACAGCAACGCTTCACAGACGTAGCGGAATGGCATTGGGCGTTCAACTATATCATGAGCGCATCGGTTCCGCGCCGCTAAACACCACAACAAAGCGAGCCTCGCAAAAGGCTCGCTTTTGTTTTGCCGATATGTTATACTAAGGGCGAACACCTAAACATATGCAAGGGAGCTTCCATGAGCGATAAACGCACCAAGATCATCGTAGACATCGGCATGATCATCCTGCTTGTCCTCTCGTTCATACGCTGGGATGGTCTTGGCGGCGCACTATACCACTTCGCCGTGGGCAGCCTCTGCGCCGCCCTCTTCGCCGTCCACATCTTCCTGCACTGGAAGTGGCTGCGCGCGGCAACAAAGTCCTGCCTTTCCCGCACATTAAGCAAGCCCCTTCGCGGCAAGTACACCGTCGATGTACTGCTCCTGGCGGTCTGGCTTGTCGCGATAGTCACGGGCTTTGCCGCAGTCGCCCCATTCTTGGGCAATGCAGAGGCCGTGTCCGCCGCGGGCCGTCTGCACGGTGTCACATCCCGTATCGGCCTCGCGCTTATCGCCGTCCACATCGTCCAGCACATCCCGCAGATCAAGTCCTACGCGAAACTGCGCTAGGGCGTGTTTGGAAACCCGCCCTAAGCACCTCTCTCACCGCGCCGAAGAACGCCTCCGGGTTGTCTGTGTCAAGCAGATGCCCCGCGTCCTCTATCCAGTACAGCCCCTTGGCCGGCGCGTTGATACGCTCGAAGTATTCTGATGCGATCGCGCTAGACGTCATTTGGTCGTGCCGCCCGAGTATGTAGTACATCGGCACGGCATAATCCCGCACGTCCAGCACGCTCCAGCCGAAGAGCGCTTGGGCGTACAGCCCCTCGTTAAGCTTCTCGATGCTTTCGGCGGCCAGAGCGTCCTCTTCGCCCCAGGTCGGGCTGCCCATGTATATCTCGAACACGTCTCGCGCCGTAAAGTCGTATCCGTGGCCGAAGCCCAGCCCCGCCACAATGCTGTACTGCGCGAAATACTCCTCGCGCGGCACATCGGGGAAGCTCTCGCGCACCTGCCCGATGGCGGTTATCTGCTGTGCGTCGCCGGACTTCATAACCGCGTCCTTCACAAATTCGTAGTAAAACCTGTCCTGCTTCGCACCGCAGACAACCTGCCCATACCCGATATACCCCGCCACGTCGCCGGGATAGTTCAGCACATACTGCGTGCCCAGCACCGTTCCCCACGAGTGTCCAACCAGGAATATCCTGTCCGTGCCATACTTCCGCCGCACATATTCCACCGTCCGGCGCAGATCCTCCAGCAGTGCCTCAAACGTCAGGCTCTCCGCCGCCGATTTGTTCCTGATCTGCGTCTTGCCCGCTCCGCGCTGGTCGTAGTAGACAACGTTACAGAAGCCCGCGTAGGGCTGCTGGTAGTACGCCAGGTACGAATTCGCCAGCCCCGGCCCGCCGTGCAGCATGATCAGCACGTCCTGCCCATCGCCCGGCATGTGCAGGAAGTACTGCTCTATCCCGTTTATCGCCACATATTCCTCGGTAAAGTTATTCGCCATAACGTTCCATCTCCTCTGAATAAATAACAAGGGATTGAACCCGGCCGGGCGCAATCCCTTTGAATTTACTTTATAAAGTCGCCGTCGTCCGCAAGCACGTCGTCCTCGTCGAAATCCAGGTCATCCAGATCGTCGAAGTCGTCATACATGTCGTATTCGTCACAGCAGTTGAACTTGTGCATTGCCTTTACAACAACAAACGCTACGATCGCCGCAATCACTATGCCGATAAGCACTATGAGCAGTACGTGGGTCACATTGTGCCTTGCCCTAAGTTCGCACAATAGGTTGTTCTTGAGGTCTACCATGCTGTTAAGCGGAGCAAATGCGCCATTTTTCATCAATAATCACTCCTAAAGGTTTATCAAGATGATGAAGCTATCTTGTGTTGCTCTTTCGAAAGAAGAGGCTGTTATTTTTTCGCCATTCATTGCTGCGGATAAGCTCGTTATATTCGTTGTAGGCACGCTTCATAATCTGCTTTTCGTCATGAAACTTCAAAAGGTGGTAGGCTTCGTGCTGCTTGTAGAAGCCCGCGTCGGCAAAATATTCTTCCGCCTGAGGTCTGCAGTAAAACGAATCGGCTATCATCAGGTACCAGTAGACAGTCTTGTTGATGATGTCTGTACCGCCGCGAAAGTTATACTGTGTCTTGCCGATGTACTTCACTACCCTCGCGCTTACGCCCGTCTCTTCCCTGACTTCGCGCAGGGCGGTCTGCTTGTACGTTTCGCCCTCTTCGGTAGCCCCCTTGGGCATCACCCACCCCATGTACCTCCCGTTCTGATTCTTATACAGGCAAAGAATTTTGTTCTTGTGAATAACAACCCCCCCGCAGCTCACTGCTTGAATCACGCAGATACCTCCGATACAGCGGAAAACTCTTCCGCGGTGGGCTATCGGCACGCAGTCGCGTTCCCCCCTGCCATGCCTCTTACACCATTATATATCTAGTTGCCAACTATTTCAACTACTTTTTTTGAACTTGTGCAAGTTCTTATCAGCAGTTCCACTTGACACTTGCTGAATCGGAGTATGAACCGCAATGGTTCACTGCGGTTTCCGGCGAACGATGAAGCTTATAGCCATTCAACTTGAAAACACTCCAATCAAACTTGTCTTTTTGCGCAATTGCGTCGTCATTCACTTCTAGCGTACCCTGTGGGTACGCGTCGTCCCTCATTCCTAGCACTTGCGCAAAAATCCTGCGTTTGCTTGGAGTGTTTTCAAGTTGAATGGCTATAGTGTCAAGCGGAACTGCGGTACATCAACCCTTAGAACCTGTATCCAATAATTCAACGCCACCTTGGCACGGCTTGACGCCGTTGCGGCATTGAATTATTGAATACAGGTTCTTAGTGTCCTACGTTTGGACAAAAATATTCGCACTTAATTAGGGCATGGCTAATATTATGCTGTATAAGATTCGGCAATATGGTAGGTGCAATCATGGGCTATGTTCTGGAACTGAAAAATATCGGCATGAATTTTCATGACGCGCAGGGCGAGACCATCGCCGTAGATGACGTAAGCTTCGGCGTAAGCCGCGGCGAATTTGTAAGCATTGTCGGCCCTTCGGGCTGCGGAAAGTCTACCCTGCTTTCGATAATATCGGGCATGGTGAAGCCGTCCCGCGGGGAATGTACCATCGGCGGCACGCCTGTATCAGCCGGCGGCAAGACCCACAGCACCGTGGGCTACATGCTCCAGAGCGACCACCTATTCGAGTGGCGCACAATAATGGGCAATGTGAGGCTGGGCCTCGAAGTCCGCAAAGACCTTACGCCGGCGAGCCTTACGGCCTGCGAAAACCTGCTGTCGCGCTACGGCCTCGCGGAGTTCCGCGATCACAGGCCGTCACAGCTCTCGGGCGGGATGCGCCAGCGGGCCGCCCTCATACGCACCCTGGCCATAGACCCCGCAATCCTCCTGCTGGACGAACCCTTCAGCGCGCTGGACTTCCAAACACGCCTGCACGTCACCGACGACATCTCAACGATCATCCGCAAGGAAGGGCGCACCGCCGTACTCGTAACGCACGACATCTCGGAGGCCGTCAGCGTATCGGATCGTGTGATAGTGCTTAGCAAGCGGCCGTCGCGCATACTGAACATACACAGCGTCGGCCTGTCGGACGCGGAAACACCGCCGATAAAGGCGCGTGAACACCCAAGCTTTCGCAAGCACTTCAACACGATATGGAAGGAGCTGGAAGGATGATGTCGCACAAAGCCGCAACGCCCGGCCACACGCCCGAACACGCAGCCTTCCTCCACGCGGCAGTTCGGCGGACAAGGCTCGTATTCGCGGCGCAGGCCGCCCTGCTGATCCTCTTCTTCGCCCTGTGGGAAGGCTTGGCGCGCGCCGGCATTATCGACGCCTTCATATTCAGCCAGCCCACCCGCGTCATAGCCGGGGCGCAAGGACTCCTGGCCGCCGGCCGCCTGTGGCAGCACCTTGGCGCGACACTCGGAATGACCCTGCTCGGCTTCGCCCTAAGCAGCATCTTCGGCATCGCCATCGCCGTGGCTCTGTGGTGGAACGAGTTCCTGCGCAAGGTTCTCGACCCCTACCTCGTCATGTTCAACTCCATGCCCAAGACCGCCCTAGCCCCCGTGATAATCGTAATGTTCGGCACCAACTACCGCTCCGTACTCATCACGGCCATCCTAACCTCCATCATCGTAACCATCATGAACATGCTCCAAGCCTTCCTGGAGGTACAGCACGAAAAGATCAAGCTCGTCTACACCTTCGGCGGCACAAAGCTCCAAACCCTCACCAAGGTAGTCCTGCCCGCCAGTGTTCCCTCCATCTTCAACACCCTGCGCATAAACATCGGCCTATCCTTCATCGGCGTTGTCGTCGGCGAATTCCTTGTCGCCAACGTCGGCCTGGGCTTCCTGATAATCTACGGCTCCCAGATATTCCGCATGGACTGGGTAATGCTAAGCATCCTGCTCCTAATGCTGATGGCTGTAGGGCTGTACCGCGCGGTAGCTTGGCTGGAGAGGGCTTCGCGGCACTACAATTAAGACCGCAGGGCGTTGCCCCGCACCCCATAAGGGCTTCGCCCTTGACCCGCGACTATAAGATTTGTACTTGATCGGCGAAACCGATAGCCATACAAATTTCATAGTCAGGGTCAAGGGCGAGGCCCTTGTGGGGTGTGGGGCAACGCCCCACGGTCTTATCCTCGTCAAACTGCCATCAACCTACCGCGCAGGCTGACCCAGGTACGGCAGGAACCGCCCGGCTGTGTGGTCGAAGTAGTATAGATTGCCCACGTGCCTATCCCAGTCGGGGTTGCTGAAGTTGTGGAACAGCTCCGGCGCGTTGTTCTCGAAGTGGAAATACTCCCACTCGCGCGGTCCTTCGAAGCGCGGGTTAAACCGCGTGAACTCGGTACCTTGCAGGATAAACAGCTCCTCCGTATGCGGCCCCACCTCTGTAATGCCCGGGAAATACGGCACATAGCGCATATCCTGCCCTTCGCCTTCGCGGAAGTAGAGCTGCGGCTTCCAGATAAAGCCAAGCTCCGGATAATAGACCAAGCCGCGCTGCCACGGATTCGCCCCGCCGATATAGCTGAACCACGGATCGTTCACCGGCCCGAACTGCGCCGGGTTGTTGGCGACATCCCAGTGGCCTGTACCGTCCGCGCCGAAGAGCCACGGATGGTTCGCGCCGAGGCCGTGGTCGTTGGTGTGCCACTGGAAGGGGTGGTTGCGGTCTCCGCTCCACTGCATGGGGTCGCTCACGCCGTCCCATTCCCAGGGATCCACGGCTCCG
>WRAA01000033.1 GCA_009780445.1 Defluviitaleaceae bacterium | reverse complement strand
TAGAATGCTGTGTGCCGGTGGCACACGTTTAGCATCCGGAGCGTCAGCGCAGGAAAGAGCTGACGACGCACGGCGGAAAATTTGCCGAAAATGCGCCGAAATGGGGTTTTCAAACACGCCCTAGCTGTCGGACACCCGGTTCAGCTTTTATAGATGAGGCAGAACCCGGAGATAATCCAGGCGAATGCCGCAATGCCGTAGAGTATGCTGATTATCGCGCTGTTGAAGCCGAGATCGCTCCGGACGACAATGCCCTGCGTTGTGGCCGCAAGGAAGTATCCCGACAACACTACGATCTTGAGCCTGTTGCCGCGCCATTCTTCGTTGTAAAGGTTGATTAGGTCGTTCAAGGCGAACAAAGCGGCTACTTGCGATACGCCGTTAGCGCAGTCAAGCCCCATACATTGGAGTACGCGCTTGAATTAACCGGCCACAGCCCGATAAGGCCGAAAGTATGCGGTAAAATAGCTATCCACTGCGTACCCTTGCCTTGCAGCACGGGTATTTTTGTTATGGCGATGGCGGTGGCGAAGGTGAAGATTATAACTGATCGACATTGTGCCGTAGTGCGCCGATAACCTTGTTCTGACGCTGTATTTCCTTCCGCATATCTATGTGCAAGTACAGAATAACAGCGAACAAGGCCGGTGATAAAAGTGTCATAACGCCCCCTCTCCTTGCAGGCTCTACGCTAGGTTCATGTCTGCCTTTACTTCGGCGAAGGCTGACAGCACGCTGTCCAGATCGGCCGTGCTGTGCGCCGCGGAGACCTGGGTGCGTATGCGTGCCTTATCCTGCGGCACAACCGGGAAGCTGAAGCTTATGACATAGACGCCCTTGTGCAGCATACGTCGCGCAAATTCGGCGGCGGTGTGGGCGTCGTAGAACATTACGGGGATGATGGGGTGTTCGCCTGGCGGGATGTCGAAGCCGAGCTTTTCAAGACCCGCGCGGTAGTAGGCCATGTTGGCCTTGAGCTTGTCGCGCTGGGTGCTGTCGCTTGTTTGCATTTTCAGCACCGCGATTGTTGCGGCGGCGATGCTCGGCGGCAAGCTGTTCGAGAACAGATAGGGGCGGCTGCGCTGACGCAGCAGGTCTACGATCTCGCGGCGCGCGCTTGTGTAGCCGCCAAGGCCGCCGCCGAGAGCCTTGCCGAAGGTTCCCGTAAGGATGTCGATGCGGTGGGCGACACCGTGATATTCCGGCGTGCCCCTGCCGCCCGCGCCCATGAAGCCCACGGCGTGGCTGTCGTCCACCATAACAAGCGCGCCGTACTTGTCTGCAAGGTCGCAGATGGCGGGCAGGTTGGCGATGTAGCCATCCATGGAGAATACGCCGTCGGTGACGATAAGCTTGATCCGCGCGTTGTTGGCGGCGGCTTCGCGCAGCTTGGCCCCCAGGTCTGCCATGTCGTTGTTGAGATAGCTGTAGCGGGCGGCCTTGCACAGGCGCACGCCGTCGATGATGCTGGCGTGGTTCAGCTGATCCGAAAATATTGCGTCGTCCTTGCCCAGCAATGTCTCGAACAGCCCGCCGTTAGCGTCGAAGCAGGAGGCGTAGAGGATGGTGTCGTCCATGCCCAGGAAGCGGCTCAGCTCGTCCTCCAGATCCTTGTGTATCTGCGACGTGCCGCAGATAAAGCGCACCGAGGCCATGCCGTAGCCCCATTCCTTCAGTGCGCGGCCGGCTTCCTCCACAATGGCGGGGTGGTTGGCCAGACCCAGGTAGTTGTTGGCGCACATGTTGATTACGCCGTGTGTGTTGGTGGTGCTTATGCGGCTGCCTTGGGGAACGGTGATGACGCGCTCATCCTTATGCAGGCCGGCTTCCTTTATTTCGTCCAAAGTTTGCCTAAAAATTGCCAGAGCTTCCTTCATCCGCGCGCCTCCTACAGGTTCTGCCAGTCCAGCACAACCTTGCCGGAATTGCCGCTGTTCATAGCTTCGAAGCCCTTTTCGAAGTCCGCCGCATCGAAGCGGTGGGTTATCACAGGGTCTATATTCAGCCCGCTTTGCAGCATCGCCGACATTTTGTACCATGTTTCGTACATTTCGCGGCCATAGATGCCCTTGATCGTAAGGCCGCTCATGATCAGCTTGTTCCAGTTCACCTTGGTGTCGCCCGGCAGGAAGCCCAGCAGGGATATGCGCCCGCTGTTGAACATGTTGCTTACGATGTCGGAAAAGGCTTGGGCAGAGCCGGACATTTCAAGGCCGATGTCGAAGCCTTCCTTCATATAAAGGCTGCGCATGGCGTCGCGGATGTTCTCTTCCCGCACGTTCACAATGCGGTCCGCGCCCATCTTCTTGGCAAGGTCCAGCCTGTAGGGGTTCATGTCGGACACAACGATATAACGCGCTCCGGCGTGGCGGCAGATGGCCGCGGCCATGATACCGATGGGGCCCGCGCCGGTGATCAGCACGTCCTCGCCAACTATGTCGAAGGACAGAGCCGTGTGGACGGCGTTGCCCAGAGGGTCGAAACAGCTGGTTACATCGTCGCTGATGCCGTCGCTCGCGCGCCAGATGTTTTCGGCGGGTATGCACAGGTACTGCGCGAAGCAGCCCGCGCGGTTAACGCCGACGCTTACGGTGTTGGGGCAGAAGTGCCGCCGCCCGGCAAGGCAGTTGCGGCAGACACCGCAGACCACGTGGCCTTCGCCGCAGACACGCTCGCCAACCTTGAAGCCGCGCACATTAGGCCCCAGCTCTTCGATATGCCCCACAAACTCGTGGCCTATCACCAGCGGCGTCTTGATGATGGCCTGCGCCCATTCGTCCCAGTTATAGATATGCAGGTCTGTGCCGCAGATAGATGTTTTCTTGATCTTTACCAAGACCTCGCCCGATGCGGGCGTGGGTACCGGCACGCGCTTCATGGTCAAGCCCTTTTGCGGTGTGTCCTTTACCAGTGCTAACATGTCAGACATCTTTACAACCTCCAGTAGTGTATGGTGAGACAAAGCTACCCTCTGACCATTAGGAAAGAGGGTAGTTTGGTGAATACAGGTTCTAAGGGTCTGTAAGCAAATAAACTTCCCATCTTCCTTGTCTTTTTGCACGGTTGCTGCGTCAGCTCCTCCTAGCGAACCACAAGGGTTCGCGTCGTCGTCACTTCCTTGCATCCGCACAAAAATCCTGCGTAAGCTGGGGAAGTTTATTTACTTACAGACCCTAAATGTCTACTTCCTGCGGAACAAGCTCGTGGTTGCCCATGTACTTGTTCAGGTAGAGAGCCACCGCTCCGTCGCTGCTTATGTTCACGGCTGTGCCGAAGCTGTCCTGCGCGAAGTAAAGGGCAATCATAATCGCCATCATAGGTTCGCTGAAACCCAGGGAGACTTCAAGCGCGCCCAGAGCCGCCATTATCGCGCCGCCGGGTACGCCGGGGGCGGCAACCATGGTGATGGCCAGCATGAATATGAACGGTGCAACAATGAACACGCTAACCTCGGCGTTGAACATAAACATTACAACAACCGCGCAGGCCACAATGGACATGGTGCTGCCGGGAAGCAGGATTGTCGCGCCGAAGGGTACGATAAACTCCGCAACCTTCTGGTTTAGGCCGATCTTCTTGAGGTTGATGTAGTTGACCGGCATCGTAGCCATGGAGGACTGCGTTCCCAGTGCCGTTACATATGTCGGAAGCATAATCTTCATAAGGCGGAAGGGGTTTGTCTTGTACAGCGAAGCCGCTATCGCGTACAGCGCGATAAGGAACGCAATGTGCATAATTATGATCAGCAGGAAGAGACGGAAGAACACGCCCATTGCCTCCACGATCATGCCCTCATACGCCATGGAGGCGAAGAGGCCGGAAATATGTATCGGCAAGAGGGGGATTACGACCTTGTGGACAAGCTGCTTGATCACGTGCTGGAAGTTGAGCGCGACTGCCTTGAGCGTGTTCTCGCCCTCGATAGTGGTCATGAATATGCCGACTATGAAGGAGAACACCAGGGCGGACATAATGCCCATGATGGGCGGTACGGCCAGGGTCAGAAACGGCGTAGCGGGGTCTCTGTATCCGCCGAGGTCCGCGGCCGCCCCAACAATTACGCCGGAGAACGCCACCACGGCATAGTACGCGATAAAGCCCGCCGTAACCGTGAGAAAGTACGAGAAGCCAACGACAAGACCCACGGTTCTGCCGGCTTTGTTGCCGATTTCGGCTATGCCGGGGATCAGGAAGCCCATGACGATAAGCGGGATCGAGAACACAAGGAACGTGCCGAAGAGCGACGTGAACGTAGCATAGACACGCATTATAAACTCAATGCCCGTCAAGCCAAGCGCGATACCCACGGCGATACCGATAAGCAGGCGTGTAAGCAGCCCCATTTTCATAACAACATCTTCTCCTAAATAACTAGACGAGCAGTGCAAGTAGGCGCGGTATCGGAACCTGTGTAAAGGCTCGAAGTCTCGTCTGTTCAGTTTATTCTACAATACCGACCTACGTATACTGTAACAATTTTAACCACAGATTGTCAAGAGTTTCCTAATAATTTTACGACGCGGAGAACATGCATCACTTGTGTACGGCAAACGTATGAAGCGATGTTAAGAGAACAATGCCGGTTGCCACACCGCGGAAGGGCTCGGGAAACGAAGCGTTTCCCGACCGGAATCATTTGCGGCGGCGTGTACGCCGCAAATGCGAACCTTGACCGCCTTTGTGGTCAAGGTTCTTTCGCAAAGTATCTCGCGGAAATCCCGCCCTTGGATTTTCGCGAAGGGCAAACGCTTCATGCGTTTGCCCTTATCACTTGTGATTAAAGTATTGACAAAATACGCCTATGTGGAGTATAATCCATTTACTATAGAGAAAGTAAGGCAAACAGGAGTGGCAAGAAAAATAATTATCGAGAGGATGTTAGTATGTTTTTACGACTTATGCTCAAGAGCGCAGAGCGCAAGCACGGGGAAGAGCAGCCGCATATCCCCCTGAAGATCTTCAACCTCAAGCTGAGGCTGCCCTTCGTTCACTACGCATGGGAGATTCAAGAAATGATTCAGTCGGCAGCGATATTTGTTACCGCCATCGCCGCCATCGCTTTCATTCAAGATAATTTTTACGTCTCCTTTGCGGTTGCGCTGGGGATCACGATCTTCCATGATATGATGTACTGTCTGCACCAGTTGTTTGGCGACATACCGCTTTGCGGGTGGATTACTCCGTCAATTCCGCTTACGGTCGCGTATTTACAAAGCTTTGATTACATAGGCGATCGTATGGACGCTATGATCGCGGTTGGTTTCTCTGTAGCCTTCATATTCCTGTTCTTGGGGATCACGGGCATCGGGCAGAAAATGGTTTCGTTTGTGCCGGACTGCATGAAGGGTGGTATCCTGATCGGCGCGGGTATTGCGGCCGTTGCGGGTACCCACGGATTCAGCATGGCGGCCACTACAACCGGGCTTCGCGGAATCCCCGTTTCGTGGATCGCCGGTGTTGGCGCAAGCTTGTTCATCCTGTTCGCCAGAGGGTTCAAGCAAATGAAGGCCAGCGGCAACTACAAGTTTGCCAACATGCTCGGTAAGGCCGGTTTCATTCCGGCACTTGTTGTTGGTGCTGTTGCCGGTGTTATCGCGGGGGAAATCAGCTGGGCTAATCTCGAGCCTATCGAAGGCGGTTTCTTCGTGAACCCGTTCCCGGCCTGGGGATGGACTCTTGCAAACTTCTCCATGATCGGACGCGGCTTCCCGGCGTTCAGCTTCATAATTTCAGCTATCCCCATTGCTATCATGGGTTATGTTATCGCCTACGGTGACATCATCCTTGCGCAAAAGACCATCGAGGAAGCCCAAAAGGCTCGCCCCGATGAAAAGCTGGATCACGACGTAAACAGATCGCACATCATCGTTGGATTCAGAAACCTGATGCAGTCTATCTTTAACCCGATGATCACACTTTCTGGTCCGTTATGGGCAGGCCCTCAGATCGCCGTAACGGAAAGATACAAGAGCAGCCAGGCCATGCACTCCCTGATAGGCGGCACAGGCACATTCAACATAGTTAAGCTCATCTGCCTCTTGATCGCTCCGCTGGTTATGCTTGTACAGCCTCTCATGCCTCTTTCCATGGCGCTTACTATGATGATCGCGGGATTTGCCTGCTTCTACATGGGTCTTGGCCTGACTAAGACCGATCAGGAACGCGGTATAGCCGGCCTCATGGGTGTTGCTATATTCACAATGGGCGCCGCTTGGGGTCTTGCTATCGGTATCGTAATTACAATTATTGTTAATGTTCTCGGCTACAAGAAAGAGGACGGCGCACAATAACGAATAAACGGGGCAGCTTCGCCTCGACAACAAAAAAGCCGAAACTTGGTGACAGCCAAGCTTCGGCTTTTTTGTTACGCTGGAGGAAAAGATTTTAAACAATTCCTTAACACATTTGTAACTTTGCTAACACGCAATTGACATAAGTTAAGAAATTAACACTTGAAGTTTGTGTAGTGTCGTGTTATAGTTGTATGGTATATGGATTGTCCATTTGCGGCTATGAATGGCCGTAGCGCAACAAGTGCAACAGTGTCTGTACATATGAACCCCAGGGAGTGCGCGGGGTCGGCGCGATACATTACATATTGCAACATTTCTGACACGTAATGTTAACGTTATGGTACGGATGCGGAGTTTATTACAAAATCTTATATATCGAAGGGAGAACTATTATGCAATTGAAGGACACGGGCAAGTCGGCACAGGAGATCAAGGATATCGTAAGCAAGTATATGGTCGAGACGTACAAGCGTTTTGACTTCATATGCGAAAAGGCCGAAGGCCACTACCTCTACGCCGAAAACGGCGACAAGTACCTGGACTTCTTCGGCGGCGTTGCCGTTAACAACACAGGAAGCTGCAACCCCAAGGTAGTGGCGGCTGTTAAGGAGCAGGTAGAGCAGGTTATGCACACCTTCAACTATCCTTACACCGTTCCGCAGGCCATGCTTGCCGAAAGAGTATGCACAACCCTGGGCTTCGACAAGATCTTCTACCAGAACTCTGGCACGGAAGCAAACGAAGCTATGATCAAGATGGCGCGTAAGTACGGCATCGAGAAGAAAGGCCCCAACGCCTACCACATCATCACAGGCAAGGGCAGCTTCCACGGCCGCACATTCGGCGCACTTTCGGCCACAGGCCAGCCCGGCACCGTTCTGCACAACAACTTCGGCCCGATGCTCGAAGGCTTCACCTACGCGGAGTTCGGCAACCTTGCCGAATACGAAAGCCAGATCACTGAGAACACTTGCGCAATCATGTTCGAGCCGATCCAGGCCGAAGGCGGCGTGAAGGTTCCCACAAAGGAATTTATCCAAGGCCTTGAAGCTCTGTGCAAGAAGCACAACCTCCTGCTGCTTGCGGACGAAATCCAGACAGGCTGGTGCCGCACCGGCGAGACCATGGGCTACATGAACTTCGGCGTAAAGCCGGACATCATCTCCATGGCGAAGGGTATCGGCGGCGGTATGCCTATCGGCGCGATCTGCTGCAACGACGAAGTTGCGTCGGTGTTCACCCTCGGCACACACGGCACAACCTACGGCGGAAACTCCGTGTGCTGTGCGGCGGCATATGCCCAGGTTGGCGTACTTATGGACGATAACTACTCCGCAAAGGCAAAGGAAATGGGCGCGTACATCATGGAGAAGCTCCAGTCCGTTCCTAAGCTCAAGGAAGTCAGAGGTTACGGCCTCCTGATCGGCGTAGAGCTTACAGAAGCCATTTCCGTGCAAGTGAAGGAAGAGGCCATCAAGCGCAAGCTGCTCACCACTTCCATCGGAACAAACATCGTGCGCCTCACTCCTCCGCTTACAATCACCAAGGCAGAGTGCGATGAAGCCGTGAATATACTCACAGAGGCTATCAACGCCATTCAATAACAAGCGTTAAAGCGGGCTGCTTGCGTGTCATGACTTGACACGTAGGCAGTCTTATTAAGAGCCTGTTTAGTATCTTTTTACCACTGTCTTGGCGAGCCGGTTTTTCGCCATTCTAGGAACCGACGACGACGCGTACCTGCAAGGTACGCTAGAAGAAGGTGACGACGAAGGGCGGAAAACCGGACGCCAAGACAGTGGTGAAAAGATACTAAACAGGCTCTAAGGAGGATGCTACTTTGGAAGTTAGCACTATCGCACTCATCATAATCGGCGTTATGCTGGTGCTCTATGCAACAGAGGCAATGCCCATAGCCGTTACTTCGATATCAGCGTGTATCGCGCTCGCGGTGTTTGGTGTACTTCCGTTTACAGCGGCATTCTCGGGGTTTGGTAATGATATCGTATACCTTATCGTGGGCATGGTGATCGTGGGCAACGCTCTGTTTGAAACAGGCGTGGCCAGCTTCATAGGCAAGAAGATAATTTCGGTCGTCGGTACGAGTGAGAGGATATTCATGCTTGCTCTTGTGCCGGTCACAACCTCAATTTCGATGTTTTTGAGCAACACCGCGGCGGCGTCCATCATGCTTCCCATTGCGGGCAGCGCGATATCCGCGTCGGGCGGCAAGCTCAAGAAGAAGAACACCTTCATGATGCTCGGCATCCTTGCGGTTACGGGCGGCGGCCTTACTCTTGTGGGCTCCACGCCGCAGCTTATCGCCCAAGGTTTTCTCTCCGAAGGCGGGCATGAGACCATGAGCTTCTTCGAGCTTAGCCGGACAGGTCTGCCGATAATCTTACTGCTCGTGATCTACTACCAGACCATCGGCTTTGTGATGCAGAAGAAGTTCTTCAACTTCGAGGACGTGGAGGACGCTCCGCTTCCGGTTGCCGACGCGGTGCAGGAAGAACCCAAAAGCCCCGTGAAGATGGCGATATCGCTGGCTATCCTGGCCTTCTGCATAGGCGGCTTTCTTGCGGAGATATGGAGCCCGGGTATCGTCGCGATGACGGGCGCCGTGGCGTGTATCGCCACAGGCTGCATCACGCAGAAGCGCGTGTTTGCGAAGATGGACTGGACGACGGTTGTTGTAATGGGTGCGTCCTTCGGTATTTCCGCGGGAATACAGACCAGCGGAGCCGGCGCGCTTGTGGCGCAGACCGTTATCGGCTTCCTTGGCGACAACGTAACGCCCTGGCTGTTGTGGACGGCTCTTGTGATCCTGTCTACCATACTCACGAACTTTATGTCAAGCACGGCCACGGCGGCCTTGCTGGTGCCTATCGCCGGTATGCTGGCCATAGAACTCGGCTTCGACGTCAAACACTCTGTTATGGCCATAGCCATTGCGGCGAACGTGGGTTACGCAACCCCGGTTTCCACCCCGCCTGTGACGATGACCCTCGTCGCGGGATACCGCTTCAAGGACTATGTAATCCTCGGCGGCACGTTTAATGTTCTGGCGATAATCCTGCTCATCCTGCTCTATCCTATCGTATTCTAAGCTACACACTAATCAGGAGGTATCTATGAAGGTATTTAACGAGAAGATTCTGAGGATCAACCTAAAAAATTCTGACGTGACAAGCGAAGCTCTTGACATTGATGTGGCGAAGAAGTTTATCGGCGCGAGGGGTCTCGGCGCGAAGTATCTCTACGATGAGATCGACCCTGCGGTGGACGCTCTTTCGCCCGATAACAAGATGGTGATCGTCTGCGGCCCCGCCACAGGCAGCCACATGCCCACGGGCGGAAGGTTCATGGTTATCACAAAGTCTCCGCTGACAGGCGGCATTGCCTATGCGAACTCCGGCGGCATGTGGGGTCAGGCGTTTAAGTCCGCCGGCTACGACATGCTTATTCTGGAGCAGCAAGCCGACAAACCCGTGTACATATACATAGACGACGACAAGGTAGAGATCAAGGACGCAAGCCAACTCTGGGGCAAGAACGCCACGGAGACAACCGAGGCTTTGCAGGAAGTGTATGGCGCAAAGGCCAAGGTAATGTGCATCGGGCAAGCCGGCGAAACCCTTTCGCGTCTGGCGTGCATCATGAACGATATTGACAGAACGGCCGGGCGCGGCGGCGTGGGCGCGGTTATGGGTTCCAAGAACGTGAAGGCTATCGTGGCCAACGGCACCTCCGCCTTTGAATATCCCGATGCCGACAAGGCCAAGGCTATCGCTATGGAAAAGCTCAAGTGGCTTAGGGAACAGCCGGCAACCGGCAAGGGACTGCCGAGCATGGGCACGGCGATGCTCGTAAACCTGGTTAACAAGAACGGCCTTATGCCCGTGAAGAACTGGCAGGGTTCGTTCTATGAAAAGGCGGAGGACATAAGCGGCGAGACCCTGCGCGACAAATATCTCGTGAAGAAGTCGGCATGCTTCCGCTGCCCGATAGCCTGCGGGCGTGTCGTTAAGAACGCAGAAGGCAAGGACATCGGCGGGCCTGAGTACGAAACCGTGTGGGTGTTCGGCGCGAACATGGACAACAACGACCTGGGCTACATCAACATGGCCAACGAACTCTGCAACGACTACGGCATGGACACAATATCCGCCGGCGCGTCCATCGCCTGCGCAATGGAACTTTACGAAAAGGGCTATATCAAGGACGAGGAGATCGCCGCGGACGGCCTTTCCTTCAAGTGGGCGGACATGGAGTCCGTGCTGGGCTGGCTGACAAAGATGGCGATGGGCGAAGGTTTCGGCAAGAAGCTGGCCGAAGGTTCCTACCGTTTGGCCGAAAGCTACGGCGTGCCGGAGTATTCAATGTCCGTCAAGAAGCTTGACATGCCGGCATACGACGCCCGCGGCATGATGGGCCAGGGCTTGAACTACGCCACATGCACACGCGGCGGCTGCCACATCAAGGGCAACATGAACCCGGCGGAGGTTCTCGCCCCGCCTGAAATCCGTTTGGATCGCTTCGCAACGGAAGGCCGTGCCAAGGCCGTGCAAGGCACCGTGAACCTTGCCACTATCGTGGATTCGCTGGGCTTCTGCATATTTACGCGCGGTGTGGGTATCCCCGGGTATGTCGAAATGGTCAACGCGTGCTACGGCGAAGAGGTTTACACGCCCGAGTCCATCGTAGAGGCCGCCGAGAGAATCTTCACGCTGGAGAAGCTCTTTAACACCAAGGCCGGCCTGACCATGGCCGACGACACCCTGCCTCCGAGACTTCTTAACGAGCCGATAAAGTCCGGCCCGTCCGAAGGCCACGTAAACCGTCTGTACGAAATGCTGCCGGAGTACTACGAGCTTCGCGGGTGGGATGCCGAAGGCGTGCCGACACCGGAGACGCTGGCAAAGCTGGGCTTGGCGTAACGCGGGGTGGCGCGATGAAGATAGAGGTGCAGCTGTACTCATACCTTCGTGACGGACGCGGAAAGACTGTGGAGCTGGACGTACACGAACACGCCACCACCGCGGATGTCATAAAGATGCTGAATATCGGCGACAATGTTGTCGCAAACATGATGATCAATGATGTTGACGCCGGCCGCGAATCTGCGCTGAAAGAGGGGGACTGCCTGTCGCTGTTCCCCCTCCTCACCGGCGGGTGACATACCGCAACAAAATAAACGAGAGTTGGCTGATGCCTTCTCTCGTTTGTTTTGTTAGAGGTCTAATGCTCTTGCTGCGCTCTGGCCTGCGCCTTTTCCATGAAGCGGTCTACGGTGATGATGGTTCTGGTGTGGCTGCCGGCGCCGATTTCGCCGGCACCGTCGCTCGCGCTTACCGTAAAGTGGATGTTGCGGCCGTCTACAGATTCGATGGTAGCGGTGGCGGTTATGTGGGAGCCAAGGGGGCTGGCGGCCAGGTGCCGGATGTTCACCATGCTGCCTACGGTGGTCTGTCCGCTGCCGAGTACGCTTTCAACACATTCATAGGCGGCGCGTTCCATCAGGGCGATCATCGCGGGGGTGGCGTATACGTCAAGCCCGCCGCTGTGAACCGCCGTGGCGGTGTTTGCCGCGTCTACGGTCACGCTTACGCTGTGCTTCTTTCCATGGGCGATGATATCGCCGGCGTTCTTGGTCATGTGTGCCTCTTTCTTATCGCTGTACTCTGCCGCTGGCGTCGCCGCCGGCGAGCTTGTTCACTTCGTCCACGGACACCATGTTGAAGTCACCTTCGATGGTGTGCTTCAGCGCGCTTGCGGCCACGGCGAACTCCAGGGTGGACTGGGGGTCGAGCTTCTTTATAAAGCCGTAGATCAGGCCCGCGCCGAAGCTGTCTCCCCCGCCTACGCGGTCCACGATGCGCAGGGCATACTTCTTGGAGAACAGCGCGTCGCTGCCGTCGTAGAGCATTGCCGCCCAGTTGTTGTCGTTGGCGGAAATGGATTCGCGCAGGGTGATGGCCACGTACTTGAACTTGAAGCGTTCCACAAGCTGCTTGGCGACTTGGATGTAGCCGTTCTGGCTGATGTGGCCGGAGGTGATGTCGGTGTCCGGCGCGTGTATGCCGAATACGTCGCTTGCGTCCTCTTCGTTGGCGATGCATACGTCAACATACTGCATAAGGCGCGACATAACTTCGCCGGCCTTCTCCTTGCTCCAGAGGTTCTTGCGGTAGTTAAGGTC
>WRAA01000032.1 GCA_009780445.1 Defluviitaleaceae bacterium | reverse complement strand
TGTAAGCGTTCATGAATAATGTGAATTTTGTGCATGAACAATGAGAATTAATCAAGCTTAGAAAGCCGTCAAAAACTTGACGGCTTTTACTTCGTAAACGGTCTATAAATAGGTGCTAAATTTTGTTATTATTTTCCTTGTTTCTGTTTGCTTTTCTGGCTCGTTCGGCCTCGTCGTCAGGTATGTATTCCAAGATGTCTGAGACTTCACAGTCTAGGGCTTCGCAAATGCGGCTAAGGTAATCAAGGTTTACACGCTCGATCAGTTCGTGGTACATTTCGTTGATGGTTGCTGCTCGTATTTCTGTTTTTTTGGATAGCTCCGCTTGGTTTATGCGCAGTTCTCCCAGTAGCCGTGACAAGTGAATCTTTATCATACATAGAATCCTCCCAGCGTTGCTTACTTGGGATTATACTAACGATTTTCGTAATAGTTATGTAGAAACGTAATAATAAAACTAAATGGGTAACAGGTGATTCTGAATAAATTCTGTAATAGTCGTGCGAAATAGGTAATTTCAACCGCAAAAAAAGAAGCTTAGTAGTTCTTGATCAACAACTCTCTGTACGCTTCTTGACCATTGTGTGGGCTTAGGTTGTTTTGCCGGCTTACCTCTTCGATATCGAACCCTTCATAGAGCCTGCGAATGAATTCGTCATCGTTATAGGAGACAACGCAACGACCCTTAATATTACGCAGGATATCAGCCAACTTGATATGAGAATCTCGAACAAAGTCTGAACCGCCATGATCGTAGTACCGCTCAGTGCCAAAATACGGCGGATCGCAGTAGAAAAGCGTGTGTGGGCGATCATATTGCTTGATCAAGCTCTCAAAGCTTTTGTTTTCGATCACCACTCTCTTTAGCCGCTCCTTGATCACCGAAAGATACTCTGCATCGGTAATATCTCTTGATTTCGCGCCAAAGCTCGATATCTTCGAACCAAAGCTTGCCCTGATGATGTAGAAATACATTGCGGCACGTTGGATGTCTGTCAGCGCAGAGTTCCTGTGCAGATCCATAAATTCGGAATATGTTACGCGGGAATACAGCACATTCTCCAACTCTTCCTTTATCGCGTTCGGATGATGCTTCACGCACTTGAAGAGATTGACCAAGCTGCTGTTGATGTCGTTGTAAACCTCCAGCTTGGCGTGTTTGTCCCTATGAAACAAAATCCACGCGGCACCGCCGAACACCTCAACATACTTCTCCACGCCTGACGCAGGGAAACATTCGCATATTGCATTTCTGAGCAGCTTCTTGCCGCCCATCCAAGAAATAAAGCTATTCATATCGGAATCACTCCTCGAAATAAATATTGATAGCTTTTTTCTTTGTTGTTTTTTCTTTTTTCTTTTTTGTTTTAGAAGGTGTTTACCGACTTTTTATGGTTAAGTTGATGACAGGAGTACAGCAGTAAGGGAGACCCATCGCCGTACTCCTGTTGAAGCTACTGCTCACCAACCAACATACTTTTGTATCACTGCCAATCACCCGGCCTCTGTGTCCTGTTGCACTGCTCATACGCATCCTTGCCGTAATAGGCCGATAGCGCAATACCGTACGGCAGCCAGATATTGCTGAACAGCTCATGCGGCACTTCGCCGAACGCAAGCCATGAGACCGCCGACATCACATGTGTAACAAGGAACACGCCGGTGAACAACCACATCAATACCTTGCATACGTCAGTAGGTTTTTCGGCCTTGCTTGGCGTAATTTTCACAGGCTTTGCCGCGCCCGGCATCTCGCTCAAAGCCTCCTGAACCTCCCTGCGAACTTCTGATACAATAAGTTCTCGTACATCCATACCGCATCTACCTCCTTATTTTGAACTACGACTGCCTGCCCAGCAGCTGCTCCAGCATGGCCTGAATCTTGTCCAGCTGCTCCTTCTGCGGGTCTGTGCGGATGAACTCGCCGTCAACGTACTTGCAGCCGATCAGCGAGTACGCCTCATGCCGGCCAACCTTGACCATGCCCTGCAAACTGCGCGGCACAGGCGCATTGCTTGGGTGCGTGACGATTTCTGTCACTATGCTGTCCGCGTCCAAACTTGCGAAGTGTTCCATAGAGATGAACTTGCCGTCTTGGTAGAGACATCCCAGTAAGCTCCCGTCGCACTCGTTGATTTCTATCATGTTGGAATTATCTACAATGCCGGTTGTGGCGGTTACTGCAAGTACGTAACTATCTCCATTAGCATTCCTGTGCAATTGCGCGTAATTTGGCATGTGTCACCTCTCAATTAAGTAAATGTTATTATTTCCCACGAAAATTTTGGAAGCACCCACGAGAAAAAAACACTATCAGGATGTTGAAATCTCCCTTCACCTATGCTTACTGTGAGCGTTTGAGCTTGCAGTGAAACAACGCCAACAGGTACACCGTCAGATTCCCTCATACCAGCTAGGCCTGATATCGGAGTTTGAGGACCTGTAACAATGACAAGTGAGCGTGAAGGCACAATTGTTCCGATTGATATAGAGGCTCTCTGACTATAAGCAACCTGCATACCATTAGTGTGTGATATAGGGAAGCTCCCAACCCCTCTCTGAACAGAAACATTTATCCCCACCCCTCCACTAGCAGGAAAGTTGGCCAGCCTATCCAGCAACGCCGCACGGGCATTTGTCCATACGGCAGCACTCAACGCTGTGCTTGCCGCCGCACGGCTGCTGATTGTCGCGTCCAACCTATCCAGCAACGCCGCACGGGCATTTGTCCACTGTGCAGTACTTAAGGCCGTGCTTGCGGGCGCACGGGTCAGCACAACTTGTTCCAAGGTGCTGAGTACGTTCTGGATGGCGATATCCAGCATCACCGTGGTGACATAGCCCTCTAAGTTTATCGTAAACTCGGCAAGGAACACCCACGCCTGCGAAGAATTAACCTCATAGATCGCCGTAACATTGCCGCGGGTCTCGTCCGTGCGCACAAGGTAGATGGTGCCGGAGGGAAGCCCCAACGGATCGGGTAAGTCGGCAAACCTATCTACGGCACCGGTGATGTTGAAGCCCGTAAGGCTGTTGAGCTTCTCGTCTAGCGAGTTGACCATCAGCTTGAGAACCCTGCCTTGGTTGGCCGACAAGGCCGCAACCGCGCTGGAGGATGTCAGGTTGTCGATGACTTCGGTGTCGGATGAAACCAGCTGCCGCAGTACTTCGGTAAGGCTTTGGCCTGTCTGCGTATCGAACACTGCCTCCACAGATGTCACGGGCAGGACAACCTTGTGGGTGCCGCTAGGGTTGGTCGGGTCGCACAAGACCCTTATTTCGCTTATATACGCTCCTGCAAATTCGCTCATATCACACCTCCGTAATGCTATTCAGCCGCCGCGAAGGCCGGTTCGATCCAATCCGTCCACGACGCTCCGTTGGCTGCCCTCAGCACGACCCTTATCGGTGCCTCCATGGTGGTAATGCGCTGTAGTGTGCGGTTTGTGCCGCCTGTGAGAATCTCCAGCATACACACCGTTCCCGTGGGAATCTGCGGCGGGCGGTTCAATGTATCTGTCCGCAACGTTCCCAGCACAAATGTGTTGTGCGCGCGAAGGTCATTCAGATCCACGTTTGCCATGCCTCCGAACGGCACAGGCGCGGCACTTAACGCCACAGGCCTGAACGGATCGCCCCAGCCTAATCTTGCTGTCTCCATGTCCTTATCCCTCCCGATTAATATGCAAGCTTAGCGGCACGGTGCTGCCGTCGCCCAATTGAAGCACTGCCTTTTGAACGCTCACACCATCAACATCAAGCAAGCCCTGTACCGGCACATATACAGGCCGCTCCGCACCTTGCCCAAAGCTCCGTAGCACGTAGTCCGCAACCTCCCGCACTATGCGGTAGTGCGTGCGCACCCCGAAATCAGGCACATCCCTGTCGGACAGCTCCACGCTGTTCCAGACATTCTCCCGCGTGGCCAGCCCCTTGGGGTCGATCTGCACGATAACGTCCTTGGCGTTGCCCGTGACAAAGTTCCACGTCGGATTAACCGTCCAGCCCATCTCCGAAGCCGCGGGGATCCAGTTTGGACGTTCGAACTGGCTTATGCGGTAGAGGATCTCGCCATCGTCGGGGTCTATGGCAAAACAGCCGATCTGGCGCAGCTCGTAACCTTCGCGCAGAGGCTCTTCGCCCGCCGAAGGGTTGCCCTGGTTGCTCAAAATAACGGTTACGGACGCGCGTACGCCGAAGGTCTTGCGCTCCGTGATGGTTGCGGTCTGCCGCATGTCCACCACATCCTCAAGGTTCAGAGGATCCTCGCTGTAACCAGATGCAGTGACTATCCGCGTTATCTCAAGCGGCACCGTGCCGTCACCCTTCTGAATCTTTGCGTTAAGAGCCTGCCCCTTGGCCGTCAACGCCATGTGAATGTTTCCGCTCATTCGTGGTGTACCTCCCTTCCAAACTCGATCAATCCTACCGCGCTGTAGTCGGTTACATCGCCCGTAATAGGTTCTGTGTCGGTTATGATAAACTCGCGGCTCACGGCCGATAAGCCCGCCGCGTGGTAGCTGTAAATGTCAGCCGCTATCGGGGTTTCGTCGCAGATGATGTATTCACTCAACAACGCGCTTAACCCCGCCGCGTGGTACACTCCAACATTATGCTCTGTCGTATGCCTGGTACGAAGCCCCACACCGCCGGCCATTATGTCGTTCAAAAAAGCAATGTCACGCCAAAACACCGCGCCGCGCTCAAAATCAAGCCCGCCAAGCTCATGCAAGTGCAGAGTAACACCGGCAGGCTCAAAGTCATACAACTCTTGGTGCCAAGTGTCCGAAACCGATATGAAGCTGTCGCCGAACAGGATATCGGCGACCACGTTCAAGTCCTCCACCAACCCCGCGCTGATGTTGCCGCGGATCTTTATCTTGATCGCCTTACGGTAGGCGACATCATCCCTGCCGTTACGCAGTTCCAGAACGTTCTTGCCGATCTTGTCCAGAGTGAAACCCTCGGCGTTGTCCATGTCGCGCCAAGCTTCAATCAGGCGTATATTACGCATTATCTCGACATGCTCGCGGTGGCCAAGGTCGAGAATCTTGTAGTTGTTGGAACCTTCGTCTCTCTTGTAGTTATCGGTGAGATACCTTGACGGATGCTCAAGCTCCTGCATGTTAAGCTCATGAACAATCACTTAACCACCACCCTTGTGTAGTCCGTGACGGCGATCTGCATAATGGGCAGATCTATATTGCTCTCCACCCAATTTTCGCCGTCGATACTCACCTTCACAACAGCGTCGGTAATGCCTTGGTCGTAGGTAAGCGCGACCAGCCTTGAGTGTACAATGCTCTGCCCAAGGCCAAGGCCGCGGAACTCTGTGCCGTCCGTGTCCAAGCCGCCGATATAGCGTATAACGGCCGTCCGTATGACATTCTCATAACCCGGTCTGAACATTGCGTTGCGCACCAAGGTTACATCAACATAGGCCTTGACATCGGAAGCCCGTGTATATCCGATCTTGTGCGGATAACCGCGACTGTCGTTAATGGATATCAGTATACTGCCGTAGCTCTGTATCCCTGCGGACTTCGTAGCCAGCACCGCTTCGGCAATCTGCTGCGGATTGCCGTCGAACACAAACGGTGCCACACTCTTCGGCGGTATGCCGTACTCGTCAACTTCCATGGTAATGTTTTCAAGCACAAGGGCATCCTTTACGGTCGGCAATTCCAAGATCGCCGCTTCGATGGCGGCTCTTGTGGCCTTGCCCTTGCGCGACAGCGAACGGTAGTAACGGTCGCGCAGTTCTTCGTCCGTTTCGATCTCCAAGCCGCCGCTTGTGCGCTCCGGGTTGGTGATGGTGTGTATGCCTTGGGCAGGGTGGAACAGACGGTCTATCCTGCCGCCGGTTACGTTTCCGGTTCGCCCGCGCTCCGCGGCCTGTATCCCCGCAAGGCCGAAGCCGTTATGATCCAGCACTACGTCGCCTTCCGTCAACATAATCAGCCCTTCGGCACTGACGGATACGCTTCCCGTCACCCGAAACACAATACTGCTCTCCGTGCGAACCCGTGTACCCTGCTCAACAACCCTGCCTGCGCGGCCTGTGATCTTTACGTAGCCAATGGCGTGGAGGGCAGGCCGCCTGAAAAGCCCGATATACTTAACAAGCCCGTCCAGCTGCTTCCCTTCGGCATCATCTATAAATGCCGAAAAATACACGTTCTCCATCTCGTCCCAAAGCTTGGACTCCTCCCACGCCTCGGACTGTATGTAGAGACCCAGCGGACTTCGGTCAGAAACTTCGATGTCTTCGCCAAACAAATCTCTTGCACGCTCGATCTTGTCTATGATAAGCTGTGTATATGGCTTGCGCTTAAAACCTTGCCGTGTCAGTCCGTAGTCCGCCACGCCTCTTCACCTCTTTTCGGTTATACGGAAGCTCAGAAACATATTCCATCTGCTGTCGCCGAGTTCCGCGGTGAAGCATCGCGGAATCGGCTCCGCAGATGAAAATGTTCTTGGCGTTCCGTATATCAGTTAAATCTGAACAGCACGGTGATAGTCGCACCGGTGTCTACTCTGCAAGTGAACATTATGTCTATCGTGCGGTTTGCCGTGTCTCGCTGAATATCAATGCTTATGACTTCGCGTACCCTGGCATCCTGCAGTGCTGTCTTGATTACAGCCATCTGCACAATCTCATCCCGTAGGCCGTTCTTGCCCTGTATGTCGGGGTATCGCAGGCCGTGATTCTCGTTCAGAAACCATTCCCCCGCGTTGGTGGTGAAGGCTCGTTCCAGTGCTTGGGCAATCTCGTCGTCGCCGTATACGAACATGATGTTCTTGTCGGTGTCGAAGGTTATGTCGCCGTCGTGCAGCAGGAATGTGCGCCCGGTCACTTTATCACCGCGACGACCAGAGCGTCCCTCATGTCGTGCCGGCGGTCTCCCGCAAAGTCCAGCGCGCGTTCGGCAAAGAAAACCAGCACTTCCTGACCCGGCTCCAGCTCAAAGTAATGGCCGCACTCGCACTCACCCTGCGGGTCTGCGCACATGACCAAACTCTTGACCACCGGCACCTTTTCGATCATGGGATAGTCCATGGTCTGCCCGCCTTTTCTGCGCTTGAACAGCGGCTGCACATCAGCTTTCAGCTCGTCGGGATAGTACTCAACAACTTCACAGGGCATTGAAGTATGAAGGTTGTTCAGGTGTTCCTCGAAAATCTGCCGCAGGAGCTTGTCTGCATAGGCCATTATCCCATCACCTCGATCTCGGTTAAGTAGTCGCTGCGGCTGCACCTGTGGCGGCCTTTCAGCACTCTGTACGTGCCGTTGGCCGTACGGCTCTGCACTTGTATGATGCTGTCAACCGTGATGCGGTGATTAAGCAGCATCCTTGCCTTGAAGCCTTTGTAGGTTGCGCCGTCCTCTTCCTTCTCGAACACCTCGGGGCTGCCGATCAGGCCGGTGTCCTTGTTCAGCACGAAGCCCGTGGGGTTTCCCGCGCTCGTGGGCATGATGAAGATGCGCCCCTTAGATATCTTGAACTCGGTACCGCACTCACGCACAATCTGCGTAACCGCGTCCTTGAGCATAGCGTCGATAATGCGCCCCGTGGGGTATGTCAGGTCGTTCACAAGCTCCAGCCGCCCAAGTTCGAGGCCGAACCTGCCCGTAAGGTCTCCAAGTATGGCCGAAGCTGTGATCCCTTCGCCGTAGGCTTCGCTGACGTGCTTGGTCTGCCACTGCAACGACCCGTCGCCGACGGTCAGCTCCGTAACCTTGTCGACACCAACCCAGCGCGTGGCGGTCTTTTGCAGCGTACCCTTGAAGATCGTGCCGACATCACCCCTGTACCCCGCGTTGATGATGACGCTCTGATCCTTGCGGATAGAGTTGACCGAACTTTCGGCCAGGTTGTAGATCGTTGCCGTTGCGATATCAGGCTCTTCGTCATCATCGAACGGTACACTAAACTCAACGTCAAGGGCATCACCGCCAAAACGTCTGCCGCCTGCGATTATCTCACACTGCCGTATCCAGGAATCAGACATCCGAAAGCCCTCCGTTCGGCAGCCACAGGAACACCGTCACCCCAAGATTATCCCACGTAACACGATCCTCCCCCAATGACAGATCATAGGGGATGATCGGCACCCTTGGAACATCAAGGTGCTGCTGGTTCAAGAACAGAGCCCGCCCGTAGACGACTTTCTCGCCGATAACGACATAACTGTCGTTGCGGAGTAAGTTGATGGTAAAGAAGTCTCGCATGGCATTGTACTTAACGTCAAAGCCGAATGTTCTGCCGCCAAGCACTATGTCAAACCCATACGGAATCATGACCTTCCGTATCGGAACAAACTGATAATCAGCCACAGCCCCACCCCTATTCCGAAATGCTTGCCTCTGCCCAGTTACGTGATTTGTACGCCAGCCTTGCGTCGGCTTCCTTGTTGTTGGCCTGCTTGTCCGTCTGTGCAAGCTGTTGTGTCCCGGCATGTTGCGTATGGGCTGCCTTTGTGGCGACCGACGGAGGCACCCCGGTTATCTCCGCAAACATGGGCGCGGCTCTGCGCACATGCTTCATGCGTATCCTGAAACTAAGGCCGTTGGCAATCTTCCTGCCGTGGTTGGTGTCGATGTTGGTGATGGCCATGTTGGTGTGTATTACGCGGTTTGTGTAGCTGACAAGCTGCCTGTTGGTTTGATAGCGTATAATCCTGGACAGTCTGGTGGACGCGTCCGCCCCCACAATCACCCCGGAAATGGTCAACGTAGTAGGGCGTTCGTGCATGTGGTCAGATATGTTCGCGCCGCCCTCCACGGCTTTGTCGGTCACGTCATAAGTCCGGCTTGGATTGTCAGCCTCCACCACATCCAGCAGCACATCCTCCAACACCGCAACGGGTGCTATCGCCACATTGTCCGCCTCCTTCTAAGTTTCTGTAAGGTTAGGATACTTCAGGCTCAGCTTGTACCACTCATCTTCCCAGAAGTCGCCGAAAGCATCCTTGAGCAGGGCAATAAGCTCGTCTTTTATTCGTGTTATCCTACTTTCGGACA
Organism: Defluviitaleaceae bacterium; assembly: GCA_009780445.1. Taxonomy (GTDB): domain Bacteria; phylum Bacillota; class Clostridia; order Lachnospirales; family WRAA01; genus WRAA01. The sequence continues at coordinate 3,499 of WRAA01000032.1, read as the reverse complement.
GATCAACGTCGCCGCCGATGGTCAGGTTCTGGATGATTATTTCGATCTTGCCAAACAGACCCTGTGACGGCCGGTGTTTAGAGCCTGTTGCATTGCCGTCAAACTTGTTGATGTTGTAGTCGTCGGAAGATTGCGGTCTGCTTGATCTTCCGAGTGAGGTAGTGCTGTGCCTTACTTGCGGAGATCTGTCCGCAACACGCAACATTCCCATTGATTCCTTGTTGGGGATGACCTGCGAGCCGCGCGGCATAAACACCAGCTCCGGCCCCTGTTCGCCTACGATTGCGGGACCGCCGACGTGATTATGGGTACCCTTGGCAAGCATAGGTATCGTGGGGATCTCCACGCCGAAGTTGCGGCCGCCGATGCCGGGAACCCAGCTTGGGATGTCCACACTTATGCCGTTTATGTTGCTGATTGCGCGGTTTATGATGCTGATGACGGCGTTCATGGGAGCCTTGACCACTGCGCCCAGCGAGCCGAATATCCCGCCGAAAACATCCACAACGCCGCCCCACGCACGCTCCCAGTTTCCCGTGAACACGCCCGCGACAAATTCAATAAGCCCGCCGAAGATCTGCTTCGCCCCGCCTATTATAACGGCGGCAGTATCCTTAAAGATGCCCAGCGTGTCGGAAAGAACGCCGAACACAAACGGAAAACGATACTCAAGCGGCGCGATAAGTGTTTCAAAGAATCCGAAGATGGCACCGAACCCAAGCATGGCAAGGTTCCCGAGAAGGTCAAACCCACCCGCGAACACTTCGCCCAGGCCGCCAAACGCAAGCTCCAAGTCTCCTGTGAATATGCCTGACACGAAGTCTGTAAAGCCGCTGAAAACACCTGTGATGCTGCCCATGTTGTCCGATATGAAGCTGCGAACCCCGTCCATTACACTCGTAACGGTTTCAAATGCTCCGGGGAATCTGTTCTCGAACCAATCGCCGATCCTGCTCCAGTTTCTGTGCAGGATAACACCAACGGCAACAAGCGCGCCAACAGCAAGAACGGCCTTGCCCACGGGCGACATCAGGAGGCCGATGGCCTTGCCGCCGCCAAACGCGGCCTTGAATCCGCGCACACCTGTTTGCAGTTGGCCGATGGTGTCATGCATCTGCTTAACAACCTTTATGCCTGCGCCGATACCAAGAAGCACCGGCCCGATGCCCGCCGCAACCATGCCCATGCTTACGACTATACGGCGTGTACGGTCGTCCAGATCTGACATCCAACTCAGAGCGCGGTTGCCGATGTCGATCAGCCCGCGGAATTGGTGCTGTAGGTCTGACCCGATCTTGTCGCTCAGCAGTGTCAGTCGGTTCCTGAACACCTGAATCTGTGCCGCCGTGGTGTCGTAACGTTTTCCCGCGGCCTCCGTCAGAGCCGTGTTTTCCTCCCAAGAAGTGTTCGCCAGTTCAATGGCGTTTCGCAGGGTGTAGCCGGCACCTGCGCCACGGCGCAGGATGTCCTGCACGTTTACGCCGTTAAAGCCCAGCTCGGAGAAGATCTCGTTGGTGTTGTAGCCTGCTTCGGTCAGACTTCCCAGACCTTCGACAAATGAGATGATCGCGCCGGAAGCGTTTGTTTCAAACTTATGGGCGAACTCGTCCGCGCTTACGCCGGCCACTCTTGCGAAGGTTTTAAGGCGGTCGTCGCCTTCGGTGGTCATGTTGAAGATGGAATCCTGCATCGACAGCATGACTGTTGTAAAGGCCGTGCCGCCGGCTTCGGCGTTAATGCCAAGGGATGAAAATGCGGCCGCGAAGCCCAGAACTTCGGCCTCCGCAAGCCCGACCGTCTTGCCGGCACCGGTGAGGCGTGCGCCCATGCGCATGATGTCGCTCTCGGTGGTGGCCATGTTGTTTCCAAGGCCAACCAAGACCGCGCCAAGTTGTTCAAAGCGTTCCTGCGGCATCTGCATGACCGTAGCGAACTGCGCCATATCTGTGGCGGCCTGCTCCGCCGTCATGTTTGTTACGGTACCCAGCATGGCCGTGGTTTGGGCAAAACCCTTTACATTGTCCAGCTCTATGCCCAAACGCCCCGCCGCCTGCGCAATGCCGTACATTTCGGTGACAGGCAGGGGAACATTGGCATACGTAACCAGGTACCGCATTTCCTTCCGCAGCTGTTCAAGTTCATAGGTTGTTCCGGATGTGACTTTCTGCACGCCCGCCCAGTTGTCCTCGAGGTCTACGAACGTCCTAAGACCAAGGCCGCCCACAGCCATCAGCGGTGTTGTGATACCAAGCGTCATCTTCTTGCCGACATCGGTAAAGCCCTGCCCGATACGGTCGAAGGCCGCCCAGTCGAAGCTGTGTAGGTTCTTCAGCTCCCTGTTATAATCAGCCTGCCTTATTTGCAGATCCAGCAGCTGATTCTGCAGCCGCCCCGCGGCTTCCGAATTTTCGCCGAACTCCCTTGTGACACCGACCAGCTCGCCGGTGGTGCGGTCCATTTCTTTTTCAAGCAGGGAAGCCTTATCCGTAACAAGGCCGATCTGCCGTTGCTTGCGCTCCATCGTAGTAGCAAACTCACCGGAGTTGCGCTCCCACAGCGTGAAGCTCTTGTCCAGCCCCGACATCTGCGTCTCGAATGTCGAGCCCATCTTGCCAAGGTTTGAACCCATGCCAAGAGTGTTGTCGCGTACATCATCAACACGCCTGTCCAGTCTGTCAAGCCCGCGGGCGGCGGAGGCGACGTCGACGCTGACGGATACAGCCAGATCTCTCTGCACATCAGACACGCTTGCCGCCCCCCTTTTTCCGGCCTTGTTTTATTGCTTGCGCCACTTTTTCATGATACAAGTCCAGCGCGGCATCGGCCTCGAGCAGTTCATCCTCATACATCTCAAAGACTTCGCGCCTGCTCATGCCGCCGTCGAATATCAGCCGCCAGAAGATGAAGTTATCCTTGGCTCTCTTCTTGGTCTGCGTCCTGCTTAGGTTTGGATTTAAGAAACCTTTCGACCTCGTTTGCCAGATCATTGGCCGCACCGAAGTTATCGTCGAAATCGGCAAGGCTGACCTTTGGGCTGACGACACAGTGATTAAAAAGCTCCGTCAGATACGGCATCTTTTGAAGAATGCCGTACCTACTAGTACAGCGGTCCTCCATCTCCAGATAACTCTTAAACGGTATCTTCTGAATTACATAGGTCACACCGTCAACCGTAACCTCCTGCTGCCGAAAACCAACTGCTTGCAATTTCTTCATAAACAACCTCCTAAAAATTTGTCGTATAAAAAAAGAACCTCTAAACAGCTCCTAAATCACCTATGCATTGTCGGCAAACTCCAAGTCGGCGCAAAAGATCGTCCATTCACGATTGGTCACCTCCGGGCCGGATTCGTAGTTGGCTGGTCTGCGCACTCTTGACTGGCTCGCGCTGATCCTTATGCCGCCGTGGGTGTTTGCGTCTACTATCACGGCGGAGATAATCGCCCGGTCTAATCTGCGGCGTGATAGGCCGTACAAAAACTCGTTGGACGGCGATGTG
>WRAA01000031.1 GCA_009780445.1 Defluviitaleaceae bacterium | reverse complement strand
GGCCACGCCCTTTCGATCTTCGGCGACCACTCCGACGTTATGGCGTGCCGCCAGACAGGCTTCGTGATGCTGTCGTCGTCCAACGTCCAGGAATGTCTGGATCTCGGCGCGGTATCGCACCTTGCGGCCATCCGGTCGCGCCTGCCGTTCCTCCACTTCTTCGACGGCTTCCGTACTTCCGCGGAAGTGCAGAAGATCGAAGTATGGGAGAACGAGGACATCGCGCCCCTGCTCGACATGGAAGCGCTTGAAGCCTTCCGCAGAAACGCGCTGAACCCGGAGCATCCCGTTATCAGAGGCACCGCCCAGAACCCGGACATCTTCTTCCAGGCGAAGGAAGCGGCCAACCCGTTCTACGATGAAGTTCCGCAAATAGTCGAAAACTATATGGATGAAATAAACAAGAAGTTCGGCCGCGACTACAAGCTCTACAACTATTACGGCGCGCCCGACGCGGACCGCGTTATCATCGCCATGGGTTCTGTGTGCGACTCCGCCACGGAAGTTGTGGACTATCTCAACGCCAAGGGCGAGAAGGTCGGCCTTGTAAACGTGCATCTGTTCAGGCCGTTTGTGTCCGACAAATTCCTTGAAGCGATTCCCAAGACCGCCAAGAAGATCTGCGTTCTCGACAGATGCAAGGAACCGGGCGCGATCGGCGAGCCTCTCTACCTCGAAGCCTGCGCGGCCTTCTTCCGCAAGGGCGAGATCCCCACAATCGTAGGCGGACGCTACGGCCTTGGCTCCAAGGACGTAACACCTTCGCAGGTTGTGGCCGTGTACGAGAACCTCCGGCTGGACGCACCAAAGAACAACTTCACTGTGGGCATCGTGGACGACGTTACGCACACCAGCCTTCCCCTCGGCGAAAACATCGACACCACGCCGGAAGGCACCTATAGCTGCAAGTTCTGGGGGCTTGGCGCGGACGGCACCGTCGGCGCGAACAAGAACTCCATCAAGATCATCGGCGACAACACCGACATGTACGCACAGGCATACTTCGCGTATGACTCCAAGAAGTCCGGCGGCATCACCACAAGCCACCTCCGTTTCGGCAAGAAGCGCATCCACTCGTCCTACCTTGTGAAAAACGCCGACTTCGTGGCCTGCCACAACCAGTCCTACGTTGACAAGTACGACATGCTGGCGGATCTCAAGACAGGCGGAACATTCCTGCTGAACACGTTGTGGTCTCCCGAAGAGCTTGAAACCAACCTGCCCGCCAAAATGCGTAAGGAGCTTGCAGAGCGCAAGATCAAGCTATACACAGTTAACGCCACCGAAGTGGCCGAAGAACTCGGCCTCGGCGGACGTATCAACACCGTGCTTCAAGCCGCGTTCTTCCAGATCGCGCAGATCATCCCCATTGACAAGGCCGTGCAGTACATGAAGGACGAGATCGAATACTCCTACGGCAGCAAGGGCGAGAAGGTTCTCAACATGAACAACGCCGCTGTTGACGAAGGCGTTAAGCGCGTTGTGGAAGTTCCCGTTCCCGCCGCGTGGGCAAGCATCTCCGCGGAAGAACCCGCCGCTTCGGATCTGCCGGACTTCATCAAGGACGTTGTGTTCGTAATGAACGCGCAGAAGGGCGACAATCTGCCTGTAAGCACATTCGTAGGCAGGGAGGACGGAACCTTCCCCACAGGCACGTCGGAATACGAAAAGCGCGGTATCGCCACAAACGTACCCGTGTGGAAGCCCGAAAACTGCATACAGTGTAACTTCTGCTCCTATATCTGCCCGCACGCCTCCATCAGGCCGTTCCTGCTTAACAGCGACGAATCCGCCAAGGCTCCGGACGGCTTCAAGAAGATGAAGGCCAACGGCAAGGGCTTCGAAGAATATGAGTTTGCCATGCAGCTCGACACGCTCGACTGTAACGGCTGCGGAGCCTGCGTACAGGTCTGCCCGGGCAAGCAGGGCAACAAGGCTCTCGGCTGGGTGCCCATCGCTTCGCAGATGCACGAAATGGAAAACTGGGACTACTGCCTAAGCCTTTCCCGGAAGGAAAACCCGGGCAATCCGGAATCCGTCAAGGGTTCGCAGTTTGAACAGCCCCTGCTGCAATTCTCCGGCGCGTGCGCCGGCTGCGGCGAAACACAGTACGTCAAGCTGCTCACACAGCTTTACGGCGACAGAATGTACATCGCAAACGCCACCGGCTGCTCGTCCATCTGGAGCGCGTCGGCACCGTCCACACCATACACAGTCAACTACAAGGGTCAAGGCCCGGCCTGGGCAAACTCGCTATTCGAGGACACCGCCGAATACGGCTACGGTATGCACCTTGGCGTTCGCGAACTGCGCAAGGGTCTCGAGCTGAAGCTCAGAAGGCTGATGGAGATCGACGCTGACGCAGCTTGCAAGGCAGCCGCCGGCGAATGGATCGACTCTATGTACGACGCGGCAAAGTCGAAGGCGGCCTCCGCCAAGCTGGTAGAATGCCTCAAGAACTGCGGATGCACGGGCGAATCCCGCGAAATCGCAGACCACATCCTTAGAAACGCGGATCACCTCGTGAAGAAGTCCTTCTGGATCGTGGGCGGCGACGGCTGGGCTTACGACATTGGCTACGGCGGTCTGGATCACGTAATCGCTTCCGGCGAAGATGTGAACGTACTCGTCATGGATACCGAAGTGTATTCCAACACAGGCGGCCAGGCTTCCAAGGCTACGCCAACCGCGGCTGTGGCTAAGTTCGCCGCTTCCGGCATGAGGGTCCGCAAGAAGGATCTCGGCGTGCAGGCAATGAGCTATGGTTATGTATACGTTGCCCAAGTAGCCCTTGGCGCGGACTACAACCAGGCTATCAAGGCCATTGTCGAAGCCGAAAGCTATCCGGGGCCGTCCATAGTTATCGCATACTCCCCATGTATCGCCCACGGTATACCGGGCGGAATGGGCAACTCCATGCTGGAAGCGAAGCGCGCTCTCGAGTGCGGATACTGGAACAACTACCGCTTCGACCCACGCATTGAGGAACAGGGCAAGAACCCGTTCACCCTCGATTCAAAGGATCCGACAGCCAGCTTCCAGGACTTCATACAGAGCGAAGTGCGCTACACCTCCCTCGCTCTCGGCTTCCCCGAAGATGCGAAGAAACTGTTTGCCGCCGCCGAAGAGGACGCCAAGAGACGCCTGCAAGTCTACAAGAGACTGGCACAACCTTGGTAAACCGTTAATCACTCCGCACAACAAATATACGGAACGCCGGAAACATTTTCATCTGTCGAGCCGATTCCGCGATGCTTCACCGCGGAATTCGGCGACAGCAGATGGAATATGTTTCTGAGCTTCCGTACACAAAGACCGCCGGCAGCCATCCGGCGGTCTTTTCATACAAAGGAGCAATACACATGCTTACACTTAAAGAGGCATTCAGCGCGGAAGAGTTGGCGCAGTGCGCCCGGATAGAACGCGCCGTATTCGTGGACGAGCTGGGCGGCGACGAAGCCGGCGTATTCGCAAACAGCAAGGACGCGATACACGCCATTATGTACAACGGCGACAAACCCATCGGCACGGGGCGAATAGACTTTGACGGCACACGCTGGACGATCAGCCACCTGGCCGTCATCCCCGAAGAGCGCAACGACAAACTCGGAGACTTCCTCCTGCGCTACCTGATCCGCCGCGTCTACGACATGGGCATCGAAGAAGTGTTCATCGACCCGCCGGACAACGTACGCGGCTTCTTCGCAAAACTTGGCTTCGAGGCCGCCCAAGGCTCCCTCATGCGGCGAAGCGGCGATATCTGCGGATATTGCTAGTGTAAACCTTTCGGCAAGCCCTCTCCTGCCAGCCGCTTGGCATACTTCACAAGCGGCTCAATACTCGCCCTGTCGGAAAAATCAACGTCCTTCCCGTATGTCGCAAGAACGCTGGCATCCTCACTCTTACGCCCCTCCGGGGGCGTTTTCTCGATCATTTTCTTCATTGCCGTCATCATCATTCTGTGGAGAAAGCTCAACTTGCTGTACGAGATCCCGCCGCGCAGGTGGAACACCTTTGTTGCCTCCATCTGCGCGGGAGAAAAGGCCTTTTCCAAAATTTCCGAGTAGTCGGTATCTTCCGGAACCGCCACCCCCACCGTAAACACGATAAGCGACCTGCACCGGTTCTTCGTAACCAGCTCTACCCCGTTGATCCCGCCTGCGTACAACCCGCCGCCATAGATCACAATGTCGTAGTCGCTGATCCGGTGCGGCTTCATAACGGCGTGTTCAACAAGCGGAGCGTCGAGGGCCTCGGCAATCCACCGGGCATACTGCCCTGTCGCGCCGTACTTAGACCTGTATACAACAACAATTCTGCTCAAATTATCACCGTCCAAAAAAGTTTGCGGACACACCGGCAGAGACTTGCTGCATAGTATGTCTTATGTACAGCACAGGGAGGCGCGATGTGCAAGGACTTATTGTGAAGGACGACCGGCGGTACGATTATACCGAGGCCTATTTGGAGGCGCGCGGCATAAGGTTTCGCGGGGAGCGCGGCGGGCCGGGGCGGCTTGATTTTGCCATCCTGCCGTTTGCGCAGGATGTTGACGAGGAGGTGTACGGCGCGACGTTTTTCAGCGGACTGCGGCAGGGCGCGCCGGTGTTTTCAGGCGTGCGCAAGGCCTACATTGCCGACATGTGCCGCCTGCACATGCTGGAGTACCACCCCATGATGGACGACACGGGCGTTGCGCTTGAAAACGCCGTGCCGACGTCGGAGGGCGTGATAGCCTACCTTGTGCAGAACACCGATGTGACGCTTGCGGGCAGCCGCGTGCTTGTCGCGGGATACGGAATATGCGGGGCAGATCTTTCGCGCCGGCTGAAAGTACTGGGCGCGGATGTATACGCCCTTGTGCGCACTCAAGGCAAGGCCGATGAAGCGGAGCAGGACGGCGTGTTGCCACTATACCTTCGCGAAGCAACGGAGCAAAGCTTCGACGCGGTTGTCAACACCATTCCCGCGCAAGTTTTCACGGAGGAAAAACTCGCGTCGTTTGGCGGCGCGTTGTTCGTCGATATCGCCTCCAAACCCTACGGCTTCGACATGGAGGCCGCCAAGCGGCTGAACAACCGCTCCGCCCTGCTGCCCGGCCTGCCCGGAAAATGCGCCGTGCGCACAGCCGGCGAGATCCTTGGCAAGTATGTCTACGAAGTATTAAGGGGGAAAAGGCTATGACGCTGGAAGGCAAGAAGGTCGGCTTTGGCATTACGTCCTCGTTCTGCACGCTTAACGACATCCTGGACGTTATGCGCAAGCTGAAGGACATGGGTGCGGACATCTACCCCGTCGTGTCAGACAGGGTGCGGGAGGACAGCTCCCGCTTTCACAACAGAGACGAATTCCTGGCCGAGATACGCGGCATCGCCGGCCGCAGAGAATTCGACAGCATCGCGGGCGCGGAGACCTTCGGGCCGGTGAACCAGGTCGACATCATGGTGATCGCGCCGGCAACCGGCAACACAATCGGCAAGATGGCCAACGGAATATGGGACACCCCCGTGCTCCTGGCCGCCAAGGCCACATTGCGTAACGAAAAGCCGCTCCTGCTGGCCATCTTCACAAACGACGCGCTCAGCATGAACGGCGAAAACATTATGAAGCTCTACAACACCAAGAACATCTACTTCGTGCCGTTCGGTCAGGACGACCCCGTCCGCAAGCCCGCAAGTATGCTGGCCAACCTGGCCCTGCTGGGCGAAGCGGCCACCCACGCCATCGCCGGCCGCCAAATGCAGCCGGCAATAATCCCGCGTTAGCGGTTGATCTCCTTCAGGCCGCAGTAGATGAAGCCCTTTACGGGATCCACGGTGATTTCCGAGCCGTTGGCGATAAGGTCGATGGGTTTTGTGCGGCAGACTATCAGCGGCAGATCCAGAGCCTGCGCCACGGTTTCGGCGTGGGAATTGTCCACCTTTTCCCACGAGCCGACAACGATTGCGGACGCGCGCTTGATGATCGGCAGCATGTCGTTGTTGGTGGTGGTGGTGACAAGGATGTCGCCGTAGCTGAAGTGCTTCTCGGCCTCTTCGAGAACCTTTACAACACGCGCCACGCCGTGTACCACCTTGCGGTTGTAGCCGACGCCCTTGGTGATAACGTCGCCGACGCTCTGCACCTTGAGGGTGTTGGTGGTGCCGGCAATGCCGATGGGCACGCCCGCGATGGTGACAACGGTGTCGCCGTCGTCGGCAAGGCCGCAGGACACGCTGGCGTTCTTCGCAATGCCGAATACTTCGCTGTCCCCCGCGATATCGCGCACCACGGTCGGCACACAGCCCCACGTGAGGTTCAGCTGGCGCGCCACAACAGCCTCACCCGTTACGGCCAAAATAGGGCAGCTTGGCCGAAACGTGGACACCATGCGGGTTGTGAAGCCGGAGTCTGTCACGGTGACGATACAGGCCGACTTGAGATCCACAGCGGTGGAACACGCCGCGTAGGCTATGGCGTTGGTGATGTTGGCGTGGAAACCCTCCCGCGAACGCTGCTCCATCAGCCCGTCGTAGTCGATGTCCCCTTCGGTGGTAAGGGCGATCTGCGCCATCATGCGCACGGCCTCCACGGGATACTTCCCCTTCGCCGTCTCGCCGGAGAGCATCACTGCGTCGGAGCCGTCGTAAATGGCGTTGGCCACGTCGTTGGCTTCCGCACGGGTGGGGCGCGGGTTCTGTATCATAGACTCCAGCATCTGCGTCGCGGTGATGACGGTTATGCCCTTGATATTGCACTTCTTGATCAGGCGTTTCTGGATCAGCGGCACCTCCTGCGGGGGAATCTCCACGCCAAGGTCTCCCCGCGCCACCATTATGCCGTCCGACACTTCCAGAATGCTGTCGATATTGTCCACGCCTTCGCGGCTCTCGATCTTGGAAATGATCATCATGTGGGAGCCGCCGTTGTCGGCAAGCACCTGGCGGATGTTCAGCACGTCGTTTGCGGAGCGTATGAAGGATGCCGCAACATAGTCGAACCCCTGCTCGATGCCGAACTTGATGTCCTCGATATCTTTCTCCGTAAGAGACGGCAGGCTCACGGAAACGTCCGGCACATTGATGCCCTTGTTGTTGCTAAGCGCGCCGCCGTTAAGCACCACACACTCAATGCGCGGCCCGTCGATCCTCGTGACCTTCAGCTCGATCAGGCCGTCGTCCACCATTATGCGGCTGCCGATGGCTACGTCCTTGGGCAGACCCTGATAGGTGATGGAGACCTGCTTCTCGTCGCCGATGATGTCCTCCGTGGTCAGCGTGAAGGTGTTGCCCTGTTCAAGGTAGATGCTGTCCGCCTCAAACTGCTTCGTGCGGATCTCCGGCCCCTTGGTGTCCAGCACCAGCGGCACATACGCGCCCATCTCCTCACGCGCCTGCTTCAAAGTCTCGATAGTGCCTCTGTGGGACTCATGTGTTCCGTGGGAAAAGTTCACGCGGGCGGCGTTAAGCCCGGCGCGTATCAGGTCTTTTACGGTTTCAAGGCTGCTTGTGGCCGGCCCCAGTGTTGCTACAATCTTCGTTTTTCGCATTAGGCATATCCTCCGGTATAATAGTTCTACAGAGCAAGAATCTTCATCATGCGGTAGTTCTTTTCGTCGTAAGGGCGTTTGAAGTTCAGCCCTTCCTCGATATCCACGTTGGCGCACACGCCGTCCTTCACCACCATCACGCGGTTCCTGCCGCCTTGTACATACAGCTCCACGGCTTCATAACCCATGGTGGAGGCCCACATACGGTCCAGAGCCGTGGGGTTGCCCCCGCGCTGCAAATGCCCCAGTATCGTGGCGCGTGTGGCGATGCCCGTGGCCTTCTCGATTTTTTGCGCAAGCGCGGCTGCGTCGCCCACGCCTTCGGCCACGACGATCATGTTGTGCAGCTTGCCCTTGGAGCGGTTGGCCAAGATCTGCTCGATAACCTGATTCTGGTTTGTTGTTGCGTCCTCCTCCGGAAGCACAACCTCTTCCGCGCCGCCCACAATGCCGCACCACAGCGCGATGAATCCCTTGTACCGCCCCATAACCTCGATGATGGAACAGCGTTGGTGGGACGACGAAGTGTCCTTCAGCTTGCTTATTGCCTCCATGCCCGTGTTCACGGCGGTGTCGAAGCCGATGGTATACTCGGAGCAGTCCAGGTCCAGGTCGATGGTGCCGGGCAGGCAGATCACGTTAACGCCAAGCTTGCTAAGAGACAGCCCCCCGGCGATAGACCCGTTGCCGCCGATAACAAACAGCGCGTCGAGGTTCAGTATCTTGCAGATGTTCGCGGCCTTCTCCTGGCCTTCCGGCGTGTGCATCTCCGCACAGCGGGCAGTCTTCAGGATCGTGCCGCCGCGGTACACAATGTCGGACACCTCTTCCGACTCAAGATCCAAAATATCCCCCTGCAACAATCCGTCGAACCCGCGCTTGATGCCCACCACGCGTATGCTGTGGTGTATGGCCGTGCGTACTATGGCGCGTATCGCCGCGTTCATCCCGGGCGCGTCGCCCCCGCTGGTTAGCAACCCAATCTTCTTGAAATCCGGTTTCGGCAAGGTATAGCCTCCTTATACAGTATGTAGAACAGCAATAGACCTCTTGCACAACTGGCAAACGCCATCTTTGCGGTCAGTTTTCCGTTATGCGTCGTCGATTCCTTCTTGCGAACCCTGTGGGTTCGCGGCGTCGTCAGCTCCTAGCCTAACGAAAAACTGACGCGCAAATCTGGCATTTGCCAGTTGTGCAAGAGGTCTAAAATTGTAATCTTTCACATTATAAGTTATCCGCGCCCATTTAACAAGAGGAAGATTTTCAATCCGCGCCGCGCGCTAAGAACCTGTATTCAATAATTCAACGCCACCTTGGCACGGCTTGACGCTGTTGTGGCCTTGCAGCGGCTCCTAGCGGATCGCACGGATACGCGTCGTCGCCGCTGCAAGGCCACAACAACGCCAATCCGCACCAATGCGGCATTAAATTATTGAATACAGGTTCTAAAATTTACAGTAGCATTTCCCGGCCCGCTGTGCTATAGTGGAAAGGATGAAGTACGACAATCCACGACATATTCGGAGGAGATAGTGTATGAGAACGTTGAGAACAAGGCTGCTGGCCTTTTCGCTTGCTATTGCGGTGATGCTCGCCGGCGGCGTTTCTGTGCTTGCGGAGTATGAACACGGCGGCACGTACAGCGCCCATACAGAAGAGCCGGCCGACACAGGCGCGTATGAAGCGTCCGGCACAGCGGAAGCGGCGGAACAGCCCGCACCAGAGCCGGAAACGGCGGAGCAGACCGAAACAGACCCGGCCGCAGCAGAGCCAAACGAAACAGACCCGGCCGAAACAGACCCTGCCGCAGACCCGGATACCGCGCCGGCCGAAGAAGCACAGACAGCAAGCCCAGCGGCGGCCGCCTTTGCGGGCGAAGGGCGTTACTTGCCCGTTCCGGCAAGTACGGCCATATTAACAGAAGGAACCGTGGCAGCATGGGACGCGGCTACTGACCAAGCCGGTAATGGCGGCACTATCACCACTTCCGGGGATTTTACCATCACTGCGCCAATCAACGTAACTGGCGACATTACGTTTATAATCAACAGCGATATCACTCTTGAATCCGACATTCAGCTTGGAGCATCCGGAGCTGCATCCGGCGGTACGCTTACTGTTAACCCCGGAGCAAGCTTGTTTGTTGACAACGGTTTTATAATCCAACTCCATGCCAACGGCTCAGCCCAAAATCACGGAACTATCAACACAGAGAGGCTAAACAATTTTGGTGATATTACCAACCACAGCGGCGGTGAAATCACCGTTAGATTTGATATTCATTCCACCGGCACGATAACCAACAACGGCGTGCTGACATTCAACGATTTTTCCTTTTTCAACGGCGGCACGTTTTACAACAATAACGAACTGAACATAAACGCGGGTTTTGCCAACAATTACAACACAATCAACAATGCCGGCACAGTATTTTTAAGCGGCATACTGTGGGGCAACCCGCCCACAGGCGCCGGCACATTCCGCGGCGGCGATGTTATCCACATGGACAACCCCAACCCGCCCCAAAGCGGCGAAGGCTGGACGTTCGACCCCCTATTTAGCCTGTATGTTATAGAAAGCGGCGAAAGCGTAACCGTGCGGGGAAGCAACCAAGAGCCAGCCCCAAGCAACAGAGCTCTTCTCCTGCAAGACGGAAGCACCGCCACCCTTGACCGCGTTACGATAATAATTGGGTTTGACGCAGTATCTTCTATTCGCGTTACCGGAACCGCAACAATAAACCTTGGCGACACAGTAAACTATCTTCGAGCGAATGGCATTGCTCCCGGCATATGGGTTCAACAAGGGAACACTCTTCACATCAACGGCCCGGGGACACTTACTGCCCGGGGCGGCGCCGCGGGCGGCGCCGGCATTGGCGCACCTTGGGTCTTCCCCGCAGGCGCAGGCACAATAAACATAAACAATGCCACAGTATACGCCCACGGCAGATTTGGAGCAGCGGGCATTGGCGGTGCTACTCCCGTGGCTGGGGGCAGCACAACAGGCTTTCAGGGGATAACCATTAACGGGGGCAGAGTACATGCCACTACCGGCTCCCCCTGGGTGCCGGGGCTTGGCGGCAGCGGCGACGGTACAATCACCCTTCTCAACAACCCCGTGATCTACACAAACCCGCGCCCAACCATCACATTCGATGCGCAGGGCGGCAGTGCTGTGGCAAATGCGCAGGCGGAGGCGGACGGCAACAGGCTAACGAGCCTGCCCGCCGAACCCACACGGGCAGCGGATATCTTTGCCGGCTGGTTCACAGAGGCGGCGGGCGGGGAGCCGATAACCGCCGGGGAAAGCGGCACGGTGTTTCCCGCGGACACCACGGTCTATGCCCAATGGGTTAGCCTCCGCGCCCTAAGCGTGAATATGCACGGCGGCGAGGGCGGGCCGGCCTTCCCCACGAACATTCCGCAGACAGATTGGACTATCCCGCCCGTAACACCTGTGCCGACCCTTGCCGGCCACACCTTCGAGGGCTGGGCGTTGGCGCAGGACGGCGAGGCGGTGACATATGTGCCGGGCGGCGCGGCTGATGTGACGCTTCATGCCTTGTGGAACGTGTTGGGCGAAGCGGACGTTGCCCCGACGTTCACCGCACAGCCCGCGGACTATAGTGTGCGGGCGGGCAGTGACGTTACCTTCACCGTGGCCGCCACCGGCCGCCCCGCGCCCGCGTTCCAATGGCAGGTCAGCACAGACGGCGGCACAAGCTGGGATGGCGTGGCCGGGGAAACTTACGCAGTGCTGACGCTTACCGGCGTGACGCTTGCCGAAAGCGGCAACCAATACCGCGCCGTGGCGACTAATACAGAAGGCTATGACGTTTCCGACGCGGCCACGCTTACGGTGACGGCCGCGCCCGTGCCGGCTTCACCCCCGGTACCCATGGCACCAGACAGCATGGCCATAGGCAGGGCAAGCCACCCCTATACGCTTACGCTTAGGGAAAGCCCGGCCGTAGCGGCCGCCGTGGCCGAAGGCGTTCCCGTACAGGCGGAGCTGTCACCCGCTCTGCGCGCGGCTCTGGCGGATCTGCTTGGCGAAAGATCCGGCGAAGTTGCGGTGGAGTTGGCAACTTCTGCGGCAACCATGTTGGGCGCGGACATCGGCTTTGTAACCGTGAGCGTCTCCGTTTCGGCGGCGGACGCGGAACTGAACAGTATCTTGGCGTTATATCTGCCGGCACTGCTGGAAGAGCCGGACGCGTACATCACCGTCACGGCGGATCTCTTCGCGTCAGGCGAAAACCTTGGCCCCGGCGGGCTGAACCGCCACAGGATCACGGCGATACACGGCGGCAGAGCCATCGGCGGCAGTCTGAACCCCGCAACGGGTATCTTCACCCTACGCGCAAGCTCCGCCGGCGAGTTCACCATAGCGTATGTCGAAAGCCTGATCCGCCTTACCATGGGCTTAAACTCACCGGTCATCACCGACCTTGCGCGTAACGCGCCCCAACAGGCCATGGACGTGCAACCTGTTGTGCAGGACGGCAGAACGCTGATTCCCCTGCGCTTTATCGCCAACGCGCTTGGCGCGGATGTGGGCTGGCAGGACGCGGCAGACGGCAGCCCCATGACGGTATTCGTCACGCTGAACGGGCAGACCCTGCCCCTTGGCATCGGCGAGGTAACGCCGGAGCTTGCAGAACTGGGCATGGACGTTCCCGCGCAGATAACAAACGGCCGTACCATGGTGTCTCTGCGCTTTGTGTCCGAGTTCTTCGGCGCGGAAGTTCACTGGGACGCCAACACCCGCCGCATCGAGATAATAAGCACCCTCACGCGCTGACACAACAATAACAAACGCCCCGTTCTGTGCATACACACCGCATAGGACGGGGCTTGTGCGTTTATAGCCGTTCATCGGATTTTCGGACGCATTGGGGGTTGAATAAATTGGTGGATGATGGTAAACTACATAAAACGCACAAAATGCTTGGGAGACGGGAGCTTTGTAACTATGATAGTGTATGAGGGTGTGACCAAGAAGTACGGCGATGTCACAATTGTGGACAAGCT
>WRAA01000030.1 GCA_009780445.1 Defluviitaleaceae bacterium | reverse complement strand
GTGTGCCACCGGCACACAGCATTCTAGCGAACCACAAGGGTTCGCGTCGTCGTCGCTTCCTAGCCCGGCAAAAAATTATGCTCGAAAATTCGCCGAAAGCGGGTTTTCAAACACGCCCTAGCAAAACTTCCCCATCGGCTTCGGCGGCGTGAGAGTCAGATACTTTTCCTTCGTAGCCAACCCGCCCCTGATATGCCTCTCCGACTTATTCATCTCCAAGACCCTGCGCGCTTCAACCGCAAGCTTAGGATTTATCTTTACCAATCTCTCCGTAACATCTTTATGTACAGTACTTTTGGAAATTCCAAATTTTTTCGCTGTTTCCCGCACGGTTGCGTTCGACTTGATGATAAAATTAGCAACCTCCACGGCTCGTTCCTCGATATACGCCTTCAAGAAAGTGCCCTCCTTTTACTCGCTCTATAATCTATATGCGAAAAAAGGGGGCGTATGACTAAAAACTGTTGACCACTCCTGGCCGGGCTTACGGCCTAGCGTTGCGCAAACGCCAGCTCGTCCGTGAGTTCTTGCGGCATCTCCTTGGCGATCTTGCTGACCTTTTGCATGAGGTTTGAGAGGCGCGTCACCCGCTGGTGCTTGCGTATGTTGAAGCGTTTCAGCGGCTCGGCGAACTGCGGGTTGAGGGAGAGCTTTTCGCGCGTTTCTTCGGCGAATGGGCAGTAGATCATCATTATGCGGCGCACGAACTTGTTCAGGCGCGGCGACCCGTTGGACTCATACTGGAGCCAGTCGGCGTAGTTTTGCACAAACACAGATTTGTAGATGTTGCGCGCGCGGACAAGCTCTGTCTTGACGGAGGCCTTTACGTCCTGCGACAGCTCGCGGTTGCTTCTGTAGAACTGGAGATAGTCGAAGAACTCGCTGGTGAGGGACGGAGCCGTAATGTCGCTCCAGCGTGTGCCCTGGATGCGCTTGCACATTTCCCAGCGGAACTCGGCCGTCAGGCGCACCATCAGAGTCTTTATGTCCTCCATCAGCATAAGCGGGATAAAGAGGCGCGAAGGCGAGGCGCGCTTCCTACCCTCGATCTCCTGCCACATCGCGCCGCGCAGGCCAATGTTCGGCAGAAGGATTATCTCCGGCAGGATCTCCACGTTTATTGATTCCTTGGGCACGCCGGCATCCGGGTTTGTGTAGAGCGTCTCGCGGTAGAACGCGGAGAAGTCTATGCTGCGGATCTCGTCTATCGCCACCTTGAGCATGGACGGCGTAACCATGGACGCTTGCAGGCTGCGCAAAGCGTTGTGGCTCGCAAACAAGGGGCAGAACGTGGAGATACGCCCGAACGTGATCTTGTTGACCGTGGGGAACACCTGCTCGAGTTCAAAGCGCACCTTGCCCGCGTTGTCTTGCAGCATGGTGTTCTCTTCCTGCGCCGTTATCTTGCCGCCCGTTTTCATTTCGCGGATATATGCGGCGTAATCTGTGTCGAAGTCGTTGCGGCTCGGCTCCTTGCTGCCTTCGTAGATGGCCGTCAACCACTCGCGCACCGTGTACACGCCCATCTCCGGGTCACCCTTTAGCGAGTCGGCTATCGAATAGAGATAGTCGGCATGTTCGTAACCCGCAAGCGCGGCGTCTACGTAGCCGAAGTTCAGGAACATCTTAACAATGGTGGACAGCGTGGGATCCTCCAGGCTCTTGAAGAACACCGGCTCGTAAATTCTGTAGAAGCCGGCCGTCAGCTCTTCGCGCAGGCGGTAAGCATCGTCGTCCGCGCTTCCCCTGTCCGCAAGCTTTGTGTACTCGTGTACACAGCGCGCGAAGCGGTTGCAGTCCTCCTCCGGCAGGCCTGAATACTCCAGAATGACCTCCATCGAGTTCAACAGGTTCTGCTTCGCGCCTGTGGCCGACGGAATCTCCGCGATGCCCGCCTCTGTGCGTATGCCTTCCAGCCCGTCCCTGTACTCTTGCAGACGCTGTTCGACATATGCTTGATCCGCCTTGCTAAGTTCCTGCATTTGGCGGATCAGCCGCGCTGTGATAGGCTTTAGCGCGTCGTCGGCCCCCCTGATGTTGACGGAGCTTGTGTGCAGTTCGCCCACCAGGGCGAAAAGGTCGTGCCGGCTCTCATGCGCATAGACCCCTGCCACACGGCTCAAGTACTCGTCATAGGATTCACACGCGCGCAACACGCACAGCACGTCCTCCGCGCTCCTGCGCAGGAAACCCAGCGATATGCCGGGTTCGCGGAAGAACGCCTGGGACACCGTCTGCTCTACGTTGCTTATTCCCGTGTAGTACTCGTGAATCCACTCCTCCAGCGGGTCGATTTCCGAGGGATGCTGCAGCTCGTCCAGCTCCGGCAGCTGTTTCGACGCGTAGGCGTAGAGCGTACACAGCCGCTCGTACTGCGGAAACGTGTCCTTTGCGAGTTCGTAGGCCGCTTCGGCCTCCTTCTTCAAAATCTGCCTGTACCACAGAGCCAGGGTGATCTGCCGGCACATTGAATTTACGAGCAGACCCGATACCTCCGGCCGCTCGTTCAGCAACACTTCCAAGCTGCTAAAACCCTTGTACGGATAGGAAAACACCACCACGTCCGTGGCCGCGGTGTATGTGTGCATGTGCTTGCCCGCGCTCAACGCGCACAGGCCGATCACCCCGCCCTGCTCCAGCCGGAACGCCTTTCCGTTAAACTCCGCGTCTACACTGCCCTTCGTGATGAACAGGATGTGGCGAAGGGGGGCGCCCTCGCCGCATATTACAGAACCTTGCTTAAATTCAGACAACGCCATGCACAACACTCCATTAGAGAATAACTTTTTATTCTACACATCATAACGCATTACTGCATTTTTTGCAATAGACCTCTTGCACAACTGGCAAATGCCAGATTTGCGCGTCAGTTTTTCGTTAGGCTAGGAGCTGACGCCGCCGCGAACCCACAGGGTTCGCAAGAAGGAAGCGACGACGCATAACGGAAAACTGACTGCAAAGATGGCGTTTGTCAGTTGTGCAAGAGGTCTATTGGTGTATTGCGGCTTGACGCGCAAGCCGTTGTTGTAGTAAGATGTAAGCATAGAGTAAGTATGCGGGAAGGGCGTGGTGTGCCGTGATTCAGTCCGTTCTGAAGTTTCTTGCCGGAAGCGTCTTTAGCCTTGGGGCGATGCTTGCTACGGCGTACCTGATTTTTACGGTGAGTGTCGCGGCGTTTGACTATGGCCGCGGGCTTGGCTCCACCTTGATAGAATACCGCGAGCCGCTGCTCGTGGAGATCACCCTCGCAAACCCCACCACGCTGGACGAAGTTTCCCGCATACTCTACGAGCGCGGGCTGATCCACAACGCTCTTATGTTCCGCATCGAGAACTTTCTGATGGGGAACACGGCGGACTTCGCGCCCGGCACCTTCCTTGTTAGTTCCGAGATGAGCGCGGCGCAGATGGCCGGAGCCATACGCGCCACAAACTTCTTCACCGATGTGCAGATACGCATTGGCGAAGGTTTTACGAACGCAGATATCGCGTCGTATCTGGAAGGCAATGACATTATGACGGCCGAGGAGTTTCTGACCGTGGCGAACGAGGTGGAGTTCGACTTCGACTTCCTGCCGGGCGTTCCCCAGCGCAACAACCGCCTGCAGGGCTACCTCTTCCCCGACACATACATGATCCCCGCCAACGCCAACGCCAACCAGGTGATTGCGCGTCAGCTACAACGCTTTGAGGACATCTTCGACAACGACCGCGCCTCCCGCGCGACAGAGCTTGGCCTGACCATGGACGAGATCGTGATAATGGCCTCCATCGTGGAGCGCGAAACACGCATGAGCGCGCTTGGTGCAGACCGCAACAGGTTCGCCGCGGTTATCGCGAACAGGCTGGCTCTGGACATGCCGCTGGAAATGGTGTCCACAGTGGCCTATGCCGTGGACAGACCGTTCAACTTGCTGACTCCGGCGGACTTTGCTACGGAGTCTCCGCACAACACATTCTTATTTGCCGGCTTGCCCTACGGGCCTATATGCAACCCGAGTGCCGCGAGCATTGATGCCGTGCTGTTTCCCTATGACTACGAATATCTGTACGCACTGCTTGTAGATGTCGAGACGGGGTTGTTCTTCTTTACGGCAGACCGCGAAGAGTACCTGCGCGCAAGGCAGGAAGCCGATGAGTAGCGATATACGGAGCTACATCAACGACGTTCAGCCGCTTTGCGCCGGGGTGCTGGGCGAGATCCAGCGGGAGGCAATGGTCCGCGGCCTGCCCGTTATCCCGCCGGAGGTGGCGCGGTTTGTGTCCACCCTGCTGGCCATACGCCCGTGCCAACGCGCTCTGGAGATCGGTTGCGCCGTGGGCTTTTCGGCCGCGCTGATAAGCAGCTGTATGGGCGAAGGCGGGCATGTCACCACTATCGACCGCTACGACGAGATGATCGCCCGTGCGCGGGAGAACTTCCGTCGGCTGGGCATCGAGGATCGGATAACACTGCTGGAGGGCGACGCGCGGGACATTCTGCCGGAGCTGACCGGCCCCTATGACTTTATATTCATGGACGCGGCGAAGGGGCAGTATCCCGTGTTCTTCCCCCACTGCCTGCGGATGCTCGCGCCGGGCGGCATACTGCTTGCCGACAACGTACTGCAAGGCGGGCGAACCGCCGCCGACCGCTTCGAGATACCCAGACGGCAGCGCACCACGCACACGCGCATGAGGGCTCTCCTGCACGAAGTCACCCACGCACCGGGGCTTGAATCGTCGATAGTTCCTATCGGCGACGGCCTATTGTTAGTGTGTAAAACAGACAGGGGGCATGGCCATGAACGCACTACATAATTTTGTAACCATAGAGCTTTTTGCGGGAGCCGGGGGTCTGGCCCTTGGGCTTGAGAAGGCAGGTTTTGAGACTATCGGCCTGGTAGAGCTTGACAAGGACGCCGCCGGCACCCTGAGGAACAACCGCCCAAAGTGGAATGTCATAAATGACGATATCGCAAACATTTCCTCGTCAGACCTGGAGACCCTGTTCGGCATTAACAAGGGCGATCTGGATCTGCTGTCCGGCGGCGCGCCCTGCCAGGCTTTTTCCTATGCGGGCAAGCGGCTGGGTCTGGACGACGCACGCGGCACCCTTTTTTATCACTACGCCTTGTTTCTGCGGAAGCTGCAGCCCCGGACGTTCTTGTTCGAAAATGTACGCGGCCTTGTATCCCACGACCGCGGGCGTACATATCAGGCCATCCTTGACATTTTCAAGGCAGAGGGCTATACGGTTCAGACAGAGATAATGAACGCGTGGGATTACGGCGTTGCGCAGAAGAGGGAACGCCTGATCATGATCGGCGTTCGTAACGACCTTGCGGACAGGCTGCGGATTGACCCGCCCACGCCGCACAAGTACAAGCCTGTTCTGCGCGACATTCTGGGCGATGTGCCGCAAAGCGCCGGCACACAGTATTCCGAACACAAGCGCAAAATCTTTGAGCTTGTTCCGCCCGGAGGTTACTGGCGTGACATACCGGCAGAGATTGCGAAGGACTACATGAAGAGCTGCTGGTACATGGAGGGCGGGCGCACGGGGATCTTGCGGCGGCTTAGCTTGGACGAACCGTCCCTGACTGTCCTCACTTCGCCGTCTCAAAAACAAACAGACCGCTGCCACCCCTTGGAAGCGCGACCCTTCACCGTCCGCGAAAACGCGCGGTGTCAATGCTTCCCCGATGACTGGGAGTTTTCGGGCAGTGTCGGCCAGCAATACAAACAGGTAGGGAACGCTGTTCCCGTCAACCTCGCCTACGAAGTGGCACGGAAAATTTATGAAGGTTTGGAGCAGATGTAATGTGGCCGCTGTCGTTTATATCGGAGGAAAACTTCCTCCGGCATGTTGAAGCTACGATCCAACAATATGGCGATAAGCTGGAACCCTTCGATTTGAAGAAGTTTAACAAGAACTTGATCGACCCGGTGAAGCTGATCTTTGACAAAACGGTATACGGGTTTTCGTGGGAAGAGATCGTGAAGAATGAGATCTTCCGCCAGCGCGACAAGTCCAACAACAACGATATCGGATACTTTCACCAACGGATCTTTCAATATATAGCTGACTGTGATGTGCCGGCAAGCGGGTGGGATGTTGTTGTTACCAACGAAAACGGCATAGATGTGTCAGGCGGCGATACCGTCAACCGTGTCTTTGTTGAGATGAAGAACAAGCACAACACCATGAACTCGGCGGCATCGGGCAAATCGTATATTCGTTTGCAATCGCAGCTGCTTGCCGATGATGACTGTGCCTGCTTCCTTGTTGAAGTTATCGCTAAACAGTCGCAAAATGTCGCATGGACGATTTCGGTTGATAGCCGGCAGAAAAAGCACCGCCGTATTCGCCGTGTAAGCATCGACAAGTTTTACTCACTCGTGACAGGGCAGCAGGACGCATTTTACCAAGTGTGTATGGCGCTTCCCGGCGTTATCGAAAAAGCTGTTTCAAGCACTGCGACAAGCGTCATTCCCGATGACAGGGTTATTGGCGAGTTGCACGAACTGGCTCATGCAAGGAACGGCTCCTTTGCACTGGCGTTATACATGCTTGGGTTCAGTAGCTATGACGGCTTTGGTTCTACAGCTTGTTGAGAATGAAGGGTGGCGTATGAAACTTCCGGAACTGCTGTCCCCCGCGGGGGACTTGGAAAGGCTTATAACCGCCGTGAACTACGGCGCGGACGCGGTATACATCGGCGGCGGGCAGTATAGCCTGCGGGCAAACGCGCGCAACTTTGATACGCATGAGATGGAGGCGGGTTTACGTTATGCCCACGAGCGCGGCAGGAAGGTATACGTTACGGCGAACATCTTTGCCGATGATGCTGATCTGGACGGCATGGCTCCGTTCTTTCGGCACCTGTACGAGATGGGCGCGGACGCGGCCATTGTGTCCGACCCCGGGGTGTTCGCTCTTGCCCGCGCCGCCGCGCCGAAACTGCCCCTGCACATCAGCACCCAGGCGAACACCACGAACTCCCGCGCAGTAAGCTTCTGGCACGAACAGGGCGCGGCGCGGGTGATACTCGCCCGCGAGCTTTCGCTGGAGCAGGTGGCGGACATCGGCCGCCGCGCGCCCAAGGCCGAGACGGAAGTGTTCGTCCACGGCGCGATGTGCATCTCGATGTCCGGGCGGTGCCTGTTAAGCAACTATATGACGGCACAGAAAGCCGCCCACACCAGGGTGCGCGACGCAAACAAGGGCGACTGCTCCCAGCCCTGCCGCTGGAAGTATTCGCTGACCGAGGAGACCCGCCTGGGCGAACACATGCCCGTCTACGAGGACGACCGCGGAACCTACATCTACAACTCGAAGGATCTCTGCCTTGTGGAGTTTATCCCGGAGCTTGTGCGGGCGGGCGTGTCCGGCCTGAAGATCGAGGGGCGCATGAAAACGCCCTACTACGTCGCCGTAACCACCAAGGCATACCGCACGGCCTTGGACAGCTATGCCGCCGACCCGGAAGGTTATGCCGCGAACTCCGCCGTTTATGCGCGGGAGCTTGAGAAGGCCAGCCACCGCGGTTTCACCACGGGTTTTGCCGTGGCAAGGCCCGATGCCGGCCAGCAGGTCTACGGCAGTTCGTCCTACATCCGCACGCACGAGTTCATGGGCGTGGTGCTGGACTATGACACGGAGCGGGGCGTTGCCGTCGTTGAACAGCGCGGCAAGTTTTCCGTGGGCGATGTGCTGGAGGCCTTCCCGCAAGTTGGCGAGGGCTGGAGCTTCACCGTCGGCGAGATGTTTGACGCGGACGGTTTGGCCGTGGCAAGCGCGCCGCACCCCAAGCAGGTACTGCACCTGCCCACGCCGCGGCCTTTGCGCAAGTATGACATACTACGGAGAGAGGTAACATCATGAAGCATACACGCTGCGTAACAACACTGATTCTGACGCTCTGCCTGATCCTTGCCGCCTGTGCGAGCGAACCCCTTGCGGCGTCGCCCCTTAGCGCACCCGCGCCGCCCGCGTCGGCCTCTTCCGCCGGCGGAGTTGTCACCGTAACTTTCATCGACGTTGGACAGGGCGATTCCACCTTGATTCGCACAGCAAACTACGCAATGCTCATAGACGGCGGTGTGCGCGGGGCGTATGAACATATTTCGCACATACTGGATGCGGCGGGCGTGTCACATATCGACTATGTTGTGGCCACGCACCCCCACGCCGACCATATCGGCGGGCTTGTGCCGCTTATCGGCAACAACAACGGCATAAGCATCGGCACGGTGCTCATGCCGAATGTCGTACACACAACACGCACCTACGAAAACTTCCTGCAAGCCCTGATAGACAACAGCATCAACGTTGTAGAGCCATATCCGGGCAAGGTGCTGGAGCTTGACGACACCTACTTCACCGTTATCGCGCCCAACTCTTCGGGATACGGCAACCTCAACGACTACTCCGTCGTGATCGTGATGGATCACGCCGGCAACTCCTTCCTCTTCGCGGCTGACGCGGAGCGGGAATCGGAGGCCGAAATGCTCCGCTACTTCGACGACATCTCCGCCGACGTGCTGCGCGTAGGCCATCACGGCAGCAGAACAAGCACAAAGCAGGAGTTTCTGGACGCGGTTTCGCCGCGTTATGCCGTAATAAGCGCGGGAGCCGACAACCGCTACGGACACCCGCACGGCGTGGTGCTGGACAGGCTGGCGCGGCACGGCAGCCGCATACTCATCACCTTTGAACTCGGCGACATCGTGATGGTCTCCTCCGCCGAAGGTATCTCCGTTGAATACTGATCACGCGGACGGAACCTATGTTATCGACAGCATCGAGAGCGGTCTGGCGCGGTGTGAATCTATAAGCACCGGGCATGTACTACACATCGAAAAAGCCCTCCTGCCTCGCGGCGCAAAGGAGGGCGATGTGCTGATAACGGACAACGGCGCGATTCGGATCGACACCCAGGCAACCGCCGAACGAACAAAGAACATCCGCAACATGCTGGATGTTCTGTTTCGCAAGAGCTAACTTTGCCGGGGCAAACGCTCACGCGCTTGCCCTTCTAACGCCGCTTGTTGCGCTTGTTAAGGCCCGCGTGGCGTTCGTTCGAGACCTTGACCCATTCCTTGAGCTTATCCTCGAATGTGTTGCCGCCTTCCGAAGAACGCTGCCTGTCCTGGAAGCTGAACTGCGGCTGAACCTCGCCCTGGCCGCTTTCGCGCGCCGCTTCCTTGATCGACAGCGATATCTTCTTCGTTGTGGGGTCTACCGACAGTATCTTCACCTTTACGATATCCCCGGTGGCTATGTAGTCGTTGACATTCTGAACATAACTGGTCGATATGTGGGAAATATGGACAAGCCCCTGCGTGTTATCCGGCAGGATCACTATCGCGCCGAAGGGTTTAAGGTTTACGACCTTGCCTTCAACAATCGCGCCGACTTCCAGCTTCTCCGGCTTTTCCGGCTTTTCTGACATTACAACACTCCTAAATAATGTAATACACGGCCCTGACGGGCAACTTTTTCAACTTAATCAACTATAGCATACCGGTGTGTAAATTTCAATGCAAAAATATCGCGGAGGTGTAAAAATGTTTTGCGGACACTTTGGTCGCTGCGGCGGCTGTACATACGACATACCTTACGAAGAGGAACTGCGCGGGAAGGAGGCCGGCGTGCTGGAAATGTTTTCCCGGGCCGGCATCAACACCGGCGAGTATCTGGGGGCTGTTCCCGCGCCGAATGCGCAGGAATACCGCAATAAGATGGAGTTTGCCTTCGGCGACAGCGGCAAGGACAGCGGGCTGTGCCTTGGCGTGCGCAAGCGCAGGAGCTTCTACGAAGTGGCCGACGCGCGAACATGCACCCTGGTAGATTCCGACTTCCGAAAGATTGCCGCGTGCGTGTGCGACTACTTCGCGGACGCCGGCGAAACCTTCTTCCACCGCCGACGTCACACAGGCTCCCTGCGCCACCTGATCATACGCAAGGGTTACTTCACCGGCGAAATTCTCGTGAACATTGTCACAACGCCGGCTCTGTCCGCGCCGCTTGCCCCGCTGGTTGAGACGCTGACGCGGCCGGAGCTGGCCGGCCGCGTGGCGGGAATACTGCACACGGTGAACTCCTCTGTAGCCGACGCCATTGTGTGCGACAGGATGGATGTGCTGCACGGAAACAGCTTCTTCCACGACCGCCTGCTTGGCCTGAGCTTCAAGATCTCCGCGTTCTCCTTCTTCCAGACGAACTCGGCGGCGGCGGAGCTTCTGTACACAGCCGCGGCGGACTTCGCGGGCAGCAGCACAGGCACCGTGTTCGACCTCTACTGCGGCACAGGCACCATCGCCCAGATTGTTGCGGCGAAGGCCGGCAAAGTCGTGGGCGTGGAAAGCGTCGCCGAAGCCGTGGACAGCGCGCGCGAAAACGCCGCGGCCAACAAAATCTCCAACGTTTGTTTTATCACGGGCGATGTGCTGAAGGTTCTGGACGAGCTTGACGATCACCCGGACACCGTAATCCTGGACCCACCGCGAAGCGGCGTCGTGCCCAAGGCCTTGGCCAAGATCGTGCTGGCGCGGCCGTCCAACATTGTATACGTTTCCTGCAAGCCGTCCTCCCTTGTGCGCGATCTGCAAACGCTCACCCAACAGGGCTACCGCGTGGAGGCCACAAAGCTTGTGGATCTGTTTCCGCGCACCGCGCATATCGAGGCCGTCTGCCTTCTGCGGCAAGTATAGCTGTTCCGCTTGAAAACCGGAACAGCTATAGCAGTGCCGCTTGGCTGACGTCTTGGACTATTCTGTGGGCGGAGCCGAAAATTCCTTGACCGCACGCGCTATGTTGTAGAGCAGGAACAGCGCGGCGGAAAACCCGAACACCGGCAGGGCCGCAAAGGCATAACCCGTGGGCCAGCGCAGCACGGTGAACAGCACGCCCATTCTGTGGGCGGCCACGATCACGCCTTCATAGGCCAGGATCAGGCAGATTCCGAGAAGGACACAGCGCATGAGGATGAACAGCGTCGTTTTTGTGTGCCAGTTGAGGCGGTCTACGATGAAGGTGACAACTATATGGTCGTTCCTGTACACCGCTGTGGCCATTGCCATGCAGATGCTCCAGGGGATCATCAGCATGGAGAAATCGAGAGACCACAGGACGGAGAAGCCGAGGAATGTGCGGCTGAAGATGTTGCCCAGGTTTACTATGAATATGGCAAAGAAGCACAGGGCGGAAAGCGTCCACAATATTTCGGAATAAATGTCCAGAACTCTCTTTATCATGCTACGCTCCCCCTCCAAATATCAAGTTCGGCAGGAACAATGTCACTTGCGGGATGTAGGTGATTATTATAAGCACCACCAGCATGGCCGCGACAAACGGGATCGTCTGCTTTACGATGCGGTCGATAGGCACGCCCGATATTTTTTGAACCACGAACAACAGCCCTCCGATGGGCGGAGTACACAGGCCGATGGACAGATTCACGACAACCAGCACGCCGAAGTGGATCGGGTCTATGCCCAGGCTCATGGCTACGGGCATAAAGACCGGCATGAAGATTGTCATCAGCGGGAGCGCGTCCATTATCATCCCTATGACAAGGAAGAATATGTTCACCATAAGCAGGAACATCCAGGGGGACATCTCCATGCCGAATATGAAGTTGGACAGCATCACGTCAACCCGTTCCACCGCCATAAAGAACGTAAAGGTGCCCAACACCCCGAAGAGAGCCATAATGGCAGACGCAAACAAAATGGCCTTCTTAAACGCCTGCAGCAGCTTGCGCGGCGAAAGGGTGCGGGTTATGAAGAAGCCGACGAACATTACAAAGGAGCAGGCCAGGATCGAAATTTCTGTGATCGTGGCCACGCCTGTCAGCACTCCTACTATTATGATCATCGGAGCCATCAGGCCGGGCAGAGCTTCCAGGAAAACCTTGTACAGCGGCTTCTGCCTGTACTTTGACGGATCGACCGAAAGATCCATGTTGCGTACCTTGATGGCCGCAACAATATACAGCGAACCGGACATCATCAGGCCGGCTATTATGCCGCCCATGAACAGCCTTCCGACGGACATGTTAAGCAGTGTCGCAAGCACTACCATGAGTATGCTGGGCGGGATTATCGGCCCGACAACCGACGACACGCAGTTGATTGCCGCCGCGAAGTCGTCCGGGTACTTCTCCTTCTTCATTGCCGGCACCAGCACCGTGGCACACGCGGCGGCATTGGCAGGGGCGGAGCCGGAGACGCAGGAGAGGATAACGTCCATCGTGATTGCCGCGTGGGCAAGGCCGCCCTTCACAGGGGCAAGGAAGTACTGGATCAGGTCGATAAGCTTCTTTGTCATCCCCGTGACGTTCATCAGCTCGCCCACCAGGATGAAGAAGGGGATCGCCAGCAGCGTAAAACTCTGCATACCCTGTATCATATTGGCCGCAACAAGGTTCAACGGCGCGTTGCCGCTGATTATCAGGTAAAGAATGCCCGCGGCGGCCATGGACGCGAACACCTCAAGTCCCACAAGCATGAATCCGAACATGCTCAAGAAAGTAACCAGCAGCATCATAGCCTTTTCTCCCCTAATGCATTTACAGCAGTTCCACTTGACCCTTAGGGCGTGTTTGAAAACCCCATTTCGGCGCATTTTCGGCAAATTTTCCGCCGTGCGTCGTCAGCTTTTTCCTACGCTGACGCTCCGGATGCTAGACGTGTGCCACCGGCACACAGCATTCT
>WRAA01000029.1 GCA_009780445.1 Defluviitaleaceae bacterium | reverse complement strand
TTGCCCGCAAGCACTATAACGTCGTCCGGCATGGCCGCCTTGAGCGCGAACCTTATGGCTTCCTCCCTGTCCGTAATTCTCATGTATTCGCGGCCCGTCGGGGCCGCTCCCGCGGCTATCATGCCAATGATGGCTTCTGGGTCCTCCGTGCGCGGATTGTCGGAGGTTATGATTACATAGTCCGCCAAGCGCGCGGCGATCTCGCCCATTATCGGGCGTTTGATGGGGTCGCGGTCTCCGCCGCAGCCGAAGATTACAACAACCTTGCCGCTTGTGGTCTCCCGAACGGTGGTCAGAATGTTCTCCAGGCTGTCCGGCGTGTGCGAATAGTCTACGATCACGTCGAAACCGTGCTTGCTCGGCACGCTCTGGATGCGCCCCGGCACACCCTTCACGGCGGCAAGGCCTTGGGCGGCCACATCCGGCGGCACGCCGAGGGCAAGGCTCATGCCAAGCGCGTTTAGCGCGTTGTACACCGTAAAACGCCCGCGCACAGGCAGGCTGAAGTGTACAAGCTCGCCGCCTAAACGCACGTCGAAGCTTACGCCCGTGTCGAGAAGCTGTACGTTCACGGCTTGCAGGTCGCTGGGTTTGTCGATGGAATATGTTGTCACGCGGCAGGGGTGGCCTTCCACCATGTACGCGCCGTAGGGGTCGTCAATATTGGTTACTGCGTGGGCGCATTGGCCGTACAGCCGCTTCTTTGTGTCGCGGTAGTCCTCAAAGTCCTTGTGGAAGTCCAGGTGATCCTGCGTCAGGTTTGTGAAGCCGGCCACGGCGTAGTGCATCCCTTCCACCTTGTCGAGCGCCAGCGCGTGGGACGTAACCTCCATGGCCACATACTCCGCGCCGATGTCCTTCATCTCCCGCAGAATCTTGTGCAGCTCGATAGAGTCCGGCGTGGTGGACGTTGCGAAGGAGATCTCGATGGGCTTGTCGCAGGCGCGGCAGTCCACCGTGGTGATGATGCCGTGCTTGCTCTGCCACGCCCGCAGAATGCTCTCCACGAAGTAGACGCTGCTGGTCTTGCCGTTGGTGCCCGTCACGCCCGCAAGCGTAAGACCCTCCGCCGGCCTGCCCAGGAAGTTCGCCGCGGCAAAGGACATCGCCCGGCGCACATTGCCCACCTTCACCACGGTTACGCCGTCGGGGTAAGACGGCAGATCCTTGCCCACTATCACGGCGTTCGCGCCCTCTTCGGCGGCCTTCTCCACAAAGTCGTGGCCGTCAACGTGCAGACCTTCGATGCAGAAGAACAGCGTACCCGCGCAGACCAAGCGCGAATCAATCTTCAGCTTCTTGATCTCGCAGTCGCCGCCCTGCACAACTTCATACTCCACGCCCCGCAATATGTCAAACAGCTTCATATCGTCATATCCCCTATCGTTCGTTTAATGTGAAGTGTAGATGATGATTTTCGCGCCGCGGTTTACTTCGTCGCCCGCGCGGGGGAACTGCGCCCGCACCGCGTCGCCCTGCCCTTCCACGGCGGCCTCCAGCCCAAGTTCGCGAATGATGCGCAGAGCGGCCGTCACGCTTATGTCGGAGAAGTCCGGCACGCTTACGCGCTGGGTCTCGGGCAGCTGCTGTTCCTGCTCGTTAAACTCCGGCGCCACGCCCAGATATGGCAAGGCGTTCTGCAAGATCTCGCGCATTACGGGTCCGGCGATCATGCCGCCGTAGTACGCGCCCTTTGGCTCGTCGATCAGCACCAGGGCAAGCACGCGCGGGTCGTCCGCCGGCGCGAAGGCCATAAAGGAGGCGATATACCGCCCGCTGCGGCGCGGAAGCTTCTCGCTGGTTGCTGTCTTGCCGCCCACGCGAAAGCCCGGCAGGTATGTGCGGTTGCCCGTGCCGGTATACACCACGCCTTCCAGGATCTCGCGCATGATGTCCGACGTTTCCCGCGAGATCACCGGCTCGCTGACGGGGTGGTCGAAGGTGTGGGCGACGGCTCCGTCCGCGTCCAGCAAGTGTGTGGCGAAGTGGGGCGTAACCAGCCGCCCGCCGTTCACCACTGCCGACGCGCCGCGCAGAAGCTGGAGCGGTGTGATCTGGAAGGACTGCCCGAAGCTCATGGTGGCAAGCTCCACGGGTCCCACGTTCTCCGGACGGTGTACGATGCCCGTGGCCTCGCCCGGCACGTCGATGCCCGTGCGCTCCCTGAAGCCGAACTTGCTGAAATAGTCGTAGAACCGCTCGGCGGTCAGCCTTTCCGCCGTGATCATAAACACCGGGTTGCAGGACGTGAACACGCCCTCGCGGAAGTTTATCGCGCCGTGCGCCCGTGGATACCGCCAACAGCGTATCTGCCGCCCGCCCACGGTGTGTATGCCGTTGCAGACAAAGCGCGAATCCGGCGTGATCACGCCGGCCTCCAACCCCGCCACCGACGTAAATATCTTAAACGTGGAACCCGGCTCGTATGTATCGTTGATGCTGGGGTTGCGCCACATCCGGTTCAGCGCGTCGCCGCGTTGTTCCTGCGAAAGTGTATGCCACGCGGCGGCCAGCTCCGGGTCGTTGATGGCGAAGGGTTCGTTCAGGTCGAAATCGGGCTTGTTGGCCATGGCCAGCAGCTGCCCGGTGTGCGGACACATCAGGATTATGGAGCCGCGCTTGGCGTTGTGCCGCTCTACGGCAAGGCCGATGGCCTGCTCGGCATATTGTTGCAGCACCACGTCGATGCTCGTCACCAGAGAGTATCCCGGGGTTGGGTCGATACGGTGTTCGCCGCCGCCGCGTATCTCGATGCCGCGCACGTCCGTCTCCGTAAGTATGCGCCCGCTCTGCCCCGCGAGATAACTGTCGTAGCGCGCCTCCAGCCCGATAATGCCCTGGTTGTCGCGCCCCACGAAGCCCACCACGTGCGACGCCAGGCTCCCGAAGGGGTAAACCCGGCGAATGTCCTCGTCCACCACTACGCCCGGCAGCTGCAACTCCCGCACGCGCTCCGCTACGTCCATCTCGACACGCATCGCAATGCGCTCCAGTGCGACTCTGCGGTTCACGCGTGTCTGCACGGCCTCCAGCTCCATCTCCAGCTCACGGGATAGCGCGATGGCCGTGGCCTCGCGGTCTCCCAGCTGATTGTATATCACCGATATCGTAGCAACACTCTGCGTCCCGGCGATCTTCACCAAGTTGCGGTCCAGAATACTGCCCCGGTCCGGGGCGATGAGCCTGTCGCGCGTCTGCTGTTCATACGCCAGCCTCTGCAGCCTTTCGCCGTGCGCCAGCTGGATATACAGCACCCGCAAGGCCAGCACCGCCAGCGCAAACACACACGCCGCCAAGAATACCAGCAGCTTGCGCTTCATCAATATAGATGGCCTACCCATGTGTACAAGCTCCTCTATCGCAGGGTCTATAACACATGTGTATTGTAGCGGACGCACTTTAATTCAATGAAATATTTTTCACACTTGCCGACAGCAGGGCAGTCTATTCGCTTGCGCGAAGGCGCACCTGCGAGCCTTGCGGCACGCGGGTTTCCGCCGCCGGCATTTGTTCGTAGACCACAAGGCCGTGGTACGGATCCGGCTCCTCTTCGGCTTCATCTGCGCCGGCGGCGTATGGGTCGGCGACGGTTGGTTCGCCGCCTTGCGGGCGGCGGCTGTCGGCCACTGCGGCCTGCAAGCCCACGCTTGTGAGGACTTCGATGGCCACGGACGCGCTTAGACCCACTACGTCCGGCACGGCGGTGAGGTCGTCCGGGTCGCTGCCCTCCTGCATCACCAGGAATACGCGGCTTCCGTCTGTGACCCTCTGCCCGGGGTTGGGGATTGTGCGGGCGATAATGCGGCCGTTGCCCACGATCTGGAAGTCCAGCCCGATATCGTTCAGGAAGGTTGTGGCCGGCACAAGATCCATGCCGATCAAATCGGGAAGCTCCAGGCCTTCGCGCGACACCAGCAGGTTCTCGGCGAAGTTCACACGCCCGTCCGGCTGTATTCCGCGGTAGCGTATGATGTTCTCGATAAGCTCGCGGGAGGCGTGCGTGGCCGTTGCTCCGCCCGCGGCGGACACATCCTGCGGCACGCGGTGGACGAACACCATGGTGATGTACATCGGGTTCTCCGCGGGGAAGTAGCCTATGAAGGACACGGAGTTTATGCCGTCCTCGCGCCTGCCCTGCTGTCCGGTACCTGTCTTGCCGCCGACGCTGTAGCCGTCTATCATCACGGCGGTGGCCGTACCGATGGGGCTTACGGCCATAACCATCATCTCGCGCACCACGTCCGACGTTCTGTTCGAGACCACACTGCGCTGTACCGACGGATTGTTCTCGTACACCACATTGCCGTCGGAGTCAACAATCTGGGCGACTACGAAGGGGCGCATGAGGTATCCCCCGTTGATCGTGGCCGCAAAGGCCGTGATGTTCTGTATGGCCGTGCTGTTGCTGCCCTGGCCGATGCCGCTGGTGGCCAGCTGGGCGGGTATGCGGAGGTCGCTCAGGTTGTATACGAGTGGGGCGAAGCTGGCCTCTCCCGGCAGGTCTATACCCGTGCGCTCGCCGAAGCCGAAGTCGCGCAGATATCTGTGGAACATCTCCGGCCCCATTGCCGCGGCAATGTCCATGAAGGCCACATTGCACGAGACGGCCAGAGCCTGCTCCAGATTCACCACGCCATGCCCCCCGCCTGTCAGCGGGAAGATCCAGCACGGTATGACATCGCCGAATATATTCTTGTATCCGCCGCAGAAGAATGTGGAATAGCGGTTTACAACGCGCTCTTCATACGCGGCGGCGGCCACCACTGTCTTGAATATCGAACCCGGCTCGAAGCTGCTGGACAGCGCGAAGTTGTTCCACACGCCGTTTAGGTGCCGCGTGTGCATGTCGCGGTCCAGCTGCATCAAGTATTCGCGCATAAACGGATTTGTGATGCGCGTTACGTCGTCCGGGTGGTTGTTGTCGAAGCTGGGATACTGCGCCATTGCGATAATCTCGGCGGTGTGCGGGTTCATGACGATCACGGACACGGCCTCGGCCAAGAAGTCCACCCCGGCCTGACGCGCCGCCTGTTCCGCAAAACCCTGTATCGACGAATCAAGCGTCGTGATCAGCGAGTGGCCGTCGCGCACCACATCCCGCGCGTCCGCGCCCGGCACCCCCAGCGGCACCCGCCCGGACTGCCCCGCAAGCTCCGCGCCGTAGCTCAGCTCCAGCCCGAAGCTTGAGTCGCCCCGCATAAAGCCCAGCACCTGCGGCGCAAATGACGAATGCACAAAGCCGCGCACCGACACAGGCTCCGCAAACACCGCCACAACATCATCCCGCAGCAGATCAAGCGTCACCAGCGGATCCACGTCCCGCGCGATAATACGGTGGCGGGTGTCGTCTACAAGATAACCCCGCGCGTCCAGCTCGAAGTAGGATATCAGCTCCGCCATGGGTATGCCCAGGTGTTGGTGCAGGGCGGCCAAGGTGTCGTCCTTGCGTGTGCGCCCGCGCCGCCTGTCCTCCAGCCCGATCGCGTGCAGTTCGCGTATGTCCATCACGATATTGTCGCGGATGAACGTGGAGGCCAGAAGGTTGCGGTCGCGGTCGAACACTTGGCCGCGCACGGCGTTAAAGTTGCCGAACTGGTTTGTCGTCCGCGCTACGCGCTCCAGCACGCGCCGCTCGAACTCGTCTCCATGCACCGTCTGTATGTGCAGGATCCGCCCGAGCAGGAATACCATGCAGAAGCTCACCACCACGCCGAAGAACACCAGCTTCGCCCTCATCAGTTTTGTGTTCGCCATGATGCCCCCCCTAATCCTCTGTATACTCGTCCGCTTCCCCCGGCACGATGCGGCTCACCGGCGGAACATAGATGTGTACCACTTGGTGCGGCTGCGGCGGCCCCATCATCAGCCGCTGTATCGCGATCCGCTCGATCTCCCGTATGTCATAGGCCTGCGACAGCTGCGCCCGTATCAAGTTATTGTCCTCTTCCAGCCGCCCAAGTTCGTTCATAAGCGAGCGTATCTGCGCCTGCCTGTCGTTTATCATCGCATAGCTCAGCACAAGGCCTATCGCCGCCACAAATATCAGAATCACCGTGATCAGGCTCATGGCGGAAAACGACATCCGGGTCCGCCCAACATCTCGATATTCAAGCCCGACCCTGCGCCGCTTCTTCCTCGTCCGCTTTGGCATGTTCCTCCTTGGCGTAATAAGCCTAATAGTTCGTCCTCTCGCCCACGCGCAGCTTGGCCGAACGCGCGCGGTGATTGGCCTCCAGCTCCGCGGGACTTGGCGTGATCGGCTTGCGCGTTATGGTGCGCAGATGCCGCGGGTTGTTGCAGATGCAGAGCGGAAATTCACGCGGACAGGTACAGCCGCCTTCCAGCTTGCGGAATGAGTGTTTGACGGCTCTGTCCTCCAG
Organism: Defluviitaleaceae bacterium; assembly: GCA_009780445.1. Taxonomy (GTDB): domain Bacteria; phylum Bacillota; class Clostridia; order Lachnospirales; family WRAA01; genus WRAA01. The sequence goes on along the minus strand of WRAA01000029.1, from coordinate 6,554 downwards.
CGAATGGAAGGAGATAACCGCTACGCGCCCCCCCGGTTTCAGCGACATAACCATGTCCTCCACGGCCTGCGCCAGCGGCTCTATCTCCGCGTTTACCTCTATACGCAGAGCCTGGAACGTCCTCTTCGCCGGGTGCCCGCCGGTATCGCGCGCCCGCGCCGGTATCGCGTGGCGTATTGCCGCCGCAAGCTCGTGCGTTGTATGTATCGGCCGCCGCTGTACTATCTGCGCGGCAATGCGCTTGGCGAATCGTTCTTCGCCGTACGCGAATATTATCCTTGTGAGTTCGGCCTCGTCATAGCCGTTTACGACATCATCGGCGCGAAGGCTTGCCGTGTTGTCCATACGCATGTCCAGCGGCGCGTCGTGCATGTACGAAAAACCGCGCTCCGGCGTGTCCAGCTGATGCGACGACACCCCAAGATCCGCCAGCACTCCGTCAACCGCGCCGACGCCAAGCCCGCGCAAGATATCGCGCAGGCCGAAGAAGCTTCCGCGCACAACACTCACGCGCTCGGCATACCGCGCCAGACGCGTGCCGGCATTAACCACCGCGTTCTCGTCTTGGTCTATGCAAACCAGCTGCCCGCCGCCCGCCAGCCGCGCCGCAATCGCCGCGCTGTGCCCGCCGCCGCCCATGGTGCAGTCAACATATATGCCGTTCGGCCGTATGTCCAGCGCGTCCATACATTCATCCGTCATCACCGAAGTATGTGAAAACTCCATCGCGCCCCCCTGCGTGCCAAGTTGTGGATAACCATTGTAATACATTTACCCGCAAATTTCAAGTAACAATACAGGCCAAAATCTCTAAAAAATCGCCCTATACATCATATTTCTCTTGTAACACATAAAAAACGGGGTGCCGTGAAGCTCCCCGCCGCCGTGTTCATATCATGATACCTAATACTAGTGCTCCTCCAATACTAAATTTAATGCGCCTTCGCGGTCTTTTTGCCGAAGTCCCGCGTCAGCTCCTCCTTGCGAACCACTTCGGGTTCGCGGCGTCGTCACTTCCTTGTCTTTCGACAAAGATCCTCGCGAATGCACATCAAATTTAGCATTGGCGAAGCACTAGACCTCTTTCGCCCGCTCCAGCGGCACAATAGCAAGCGTCTTGCCCAACGCGCCCAGAACCTTCAACACGGTGTCAAGCTGCGGGCTGTTTGTTCCGTTCTCCATACGGGCGATTACGGGCTGTTTCACCCCGCTTAGTTCCTCCAGCTTGCGCTGCGTTATGCCGCGCTCGTGCCTTGCGTTGGAAAGCTCCCACATAAGTTCCGCCCTTAGTTCACTGGCGGCTATCTCTTCCGGCGTGAAATACTTAGCTTCTATCTCGTCCCAGCTCATAAGAGCTTCCGTTCCGCGCTCCCGTATGTCCTCTAAATTCGCCTTAGCTTGCGCGATAGCCTCCATATATTCGTCATCCATTGTCCTTGCTCCTTTCCCTGTAATCGGCTAAGTTGCGTTTGGCTTGCTCAATCTCCCTCCGCGGAGTTTTCTGCGTATCCTTTTTGAAAAGATGTAGCAGTATGAAGCTGTTGCCGTCCCAAGCGGCGTATAGGATTCTGTTCCTTATCGGCCTAATCTCCCATATATCGCCGTCAAGATGTTTTGCGTAAGGCTCTCGAGCTTGCGCTCCGTGTTCTCGCAGATAGGCTACATGATCCCTTATTTTGTTTGCGTTTATACGGCTGTCCTTATCACCCTTGCCCATAAGCTCGCCTATGTAGCTTTCTATTGGGCTTCTGCCGTATTTGTCCGTATAGGTGAACACTCTGTACATGCTTATCATGCCCCTTCGATACTACCATGATACACCAAAGTTATCACGGTGTCAATATCTTATGGCGGCAAAACACCTGCGAAGCGTCAGGCTCCGCAGGCGTTGGGGTCGCGGCTTGGGCTATTTAGCGACGAGGCCGGCCATGGTGATGTAGTTGAAGGCCTGGTTAAAGTGCGGCATGAAGAAGATGTCGAGCAGGGGCAGTTCGTTGATGGTCATGCCCTTGGCGATGGCAAGGCTGAACATGTGCAGAGCCATGGAGACATCCACGTAGGAAGCCAGCTGGGTGCCGATGATCCTCCGGCTGGTCTTGTCGTAGATTATGCGCAGCTTTACGATGTCGTTGTTCACGGACATGAACGAGAATTTCTGCGTGTCCTCATAGTCTACGTGTACCGGGTCGAAGCCCGCCTTGCGCGCCTTGTCCAGACAGAGACCGGTGCTGAACATCTTATAATCGTAGATCATGATGCCGTTGGAGCCTTGCACCCCGGCGGATTGAAGAGCCGTGCCGCAGACATTATGCCCCGCGACGATGCCGCTTCGCACGGCGTTGGTGGCCAGCGCGATATAGTCGGTGGTGCCGGAGGCGTTGTTGATGACCGTGGCGCAGTCGCCGATGGCGTATACGTCGGGCTTGGATGTCTGCTGGTTGGCGTTAACCAGGAACGCGCCGTTGGCGAACAGATCCAGCTTGCCGCCCGCGACTTCGTTCTTGGGCGTAAAGCCGATGGACATGATCACCAGGTCCGCCTCATATTCACCCCTGTCCGTAACAATGGACGTGACCCGCGTGCCGTTTGACGACCTAATCTCCTTCAAGGATTCGCCGTAGTGAAGCTCCACTCCGTTGTCCGCCAGAGCCTTGTCCATGCCGGATGTGAAGTCCTTATCGAAGTAGCCGGCCAGGCACGAGTCCTGCATTTCGAAGAGCAGGGAGTCCTTGCCGCGGCGTTTCGCGGCCTCTGCGATCTCCACGCCTATGTAGCCCGCGCCGATGGTGGCGACGCGCTTCACCTCGGGATTGTTTAGGTCCGCGTCAATCTTCTGGCCGTCTTGGTACAGCTTGACATAGTGTACGCCGGCCAGGTCTATGCCCGGCAGCTTGGGAACAACCGGGCGCGAGCCCGTCGCCAGGATAAGCTTGTCGTAGGATTCCTCCATCTCCGCGCCGCCGGCTGTCCTTGCAAACACCTTCTTGTTGTCGAAGTCGATGCTCTCCACGGTGGTCTGCATGTGGATCTTCGCGCCCCTGCTCTCCAGCGCGGCCTTGGACGAATAGAACAGGCAGTCTGTTTCGGGAATCTGCCGCCCCACATACAACGCCGTGCCGCAGCCGAGATAGCTGATATTATCGTTGGAGTCGAACGCCACAACGTCGTTGCCGCTGTAGTTGTCCAAGACAGTATTAGTGGCCGCCGTACCCGCGTGGTTAACCCCAATTACTACAATTTTAGCCATAACATTCCTCCTGATTGTAATTTTTGCCACATCCTGCATCTTGTGTAATACTAAGTTGCACCAATATCGTACCATGTTCACGCAAAGATTGCAACAGATTTGCCGCTTGCAAAAATTTTTGCGCCGTGGTATCCTTCAAATTCCGGATGCATGGGCGAGCAGTTCGATACCCGAACCCTGCAGGGGTTCGGGTATCGAACGACCAGCCCCAGTTCAAACGAGGAGGAATGTAGAGTGTCGCAAGAGTATATCGAACTGACGGGTCTGCGCGAGAACAATTTGAAGAACATCAGCCTGCGTTTACCCAAGCGTAAGATCACCATATTCACGGGGGTGTCCGGCTCCGGCAAGTCGTCGGTGGTGTTCGAGACCATCGCGCAGGAGTCCGCCCGGCTGCTTAACGAGACCCTGCCCGCCTTTGTGCGCGGCTTCCTGCCCAAGTACAGCCGCCCCGACGCCGACAGCATCCTAAACATCTCGCCGTCCATCATCATCGACCAGAAGCGAATCGGCGGCAACTCCCGCTCCACCCTTGGCACCATCACCGATATCGACCCTCTCCTGCGCATCCTGTTCTCCCGCGTGGGCAAGCCCTATGTGGGCGGGCGCGGCTGCTTCTCGTTCAACGACACCGTGGGCATGTGCGGCGACTGCCAGGGCATCGGCCGAAGCGTAGCGCTGAACCTCGACACCGCCATCGACGCGGACAAGTCTCTGAACGACGGCGCGATCAAGCTGCCCGGCTACGGCGTAGGCACGTGGCTGTGGAAGTTCTACGCCCACTCGAAGTTCTTCGACTGCGACAAAAAGATCAGCGACTACACGCCGGACGAATACCACAAGCTGGTCTACGCCAAGCCGGAGAAGATCCACCTCGAAAGCTTGGACGACCTGAACACCACCTACGAAGGCCTTGCCGAACGCTTCGAGCGCACCAACATACGCGGCGGCGGCGAAAAGTCGGAGAAAACACAGGCCAAGCTGCAAGCCTTCACAAGGACGGAACCCTGCCGCACATGCGGCGGCAAGCGTTACAGCCGGGCTGTGCTGTCCTGCAAGATAGACGGCCGTTGCATCGCCGACATGACGGCAATGCAGGTGGACGAGCTTATCCGCACGATATCCGCGCTGAACATCCCCGAAGCCGCGGCCGTGACGTTAAGCCTTGTGCAGAGACTGCAAGACCTCGTGGATATCGGGCTGGACTACGTAAGCTTGAACCGCGAGACCGCGACGCTCTCCGGCGGCGAGAGCCAGCGCGTGAAGATGGTCAAGAACCTTTCCTCCGGCCTCACCGACATGCTCTACATCTTCGACGAACCCTCCATAGGTCTGCACCCACGCGACGTACACCGCCTCAACGGCATCCTGACCAAGCTGCGCGACAAGGGCAACACCGTGATCGTAGTCGAACACGACCCTGATGTGATCAAGATTGCGGACTTCGTGGTGGACATGGGGCCGCAGGCGGGTTCGCAGGGCGGCACAATAATGTACGCGGGCGAGTACGCGGGGCTTGCGCCCTCCGGCACCCTCACCGCGCGGCACCTTGACGCGCCTCTTCCTATTAAAATGTCGCCGCGCGGCTTCGACCCCGCCGAAAGCTTCGTGACCAAGCCGTCAAGCGTCAACAACCTGCGCAACGTCAGCGTGCGTATACCGCGCGGCGTGTTCACCGTCGTCACGGGTGTGGCCGGCTCCGGCAAGAGCAGCCTCATCCACCAAGTGTTCGCCAAGGAACACCCGGAGGCCGTGATCATCGACCAAGGCGCGGTCTCCGCCAACTCCCGCTCGAACCCCGCCACCTACACGGGCATCATGGATCACATCCGCCAGGAATTCGCAGAGGCCACGGGCGCAAACGCGTCCCTGTTCAGCTTCAACTCCGAAGGCGCGTGCGAGGTCTGCCACGGCCTTGGTTATATCGAGACGGACCTCTCCTACATGGACACCGTGAAGAACGTCTGCGAAGAATGCGGCGGCAAGCGTTTCAAGCGGGAGGTGCTGGAGCTGACCCTACGCGGCAAGTCCATTGCCGACGTAATGTTACTCACCGTGGCCGACGCGTCAGCCTTCTTCACGCGCAAAGAGATCCGCACAAAGCTGCGCAGCATCGGCGAAGTCGGGCTTGGCTACCTCACCCTTGGCCAGCCGCTGAACACCCTGTCGGGCGGAGAGTGCCAGCGCATCAAGCTTGCCAAGGAGCTTAACAAGAAGGGCAACATCTACATCATGGACGAACCCACAACCGGCCTGCACTTCTCCGACATCTCCAACATTCTGGCCATCATCGACACCTTGGTGAACAAGGGCAACACCGTCGTCACCATCGAACACAATCTGGACATCATCCGCAGTGCGGACTGGATAATCGACATGGGGCCGGGCGCGGGCGTCCACGGCGGCGAAATCCTCTTTGAAGGCACGCCGGCCGGCCTATCCGCTTGCGAACGCTCTTTAACAGGGCGATTTATATAGCAATATGCACCGGCAATTGTCATATTTTTGCAAATGTCACGAAAAAGTCATGAAACTGAAAATTTCGCTTTACATTTCCCCGCAAATTTGATATGCTGTAAAGTATAACTTGCGCGAAGGTTGCGCGGGAATGCAGCCATGAGGCTGTACACAATAAGGGGGTAACTGAATGTTAAAAAGACTTTCCGCTATAACTTTGGCTTCTGTGATGGTGCTTGCCGCTTGCGCACAGCCTTCACCGCCGCCGGCCGCACCACCGGCACCGGCCGCCACAGAACCCGCCCAAGCCGCCCCGGTTGACACACCCGATGAAGCCGACGGCGACGACTGGATGATCGGTATCATCACCGGCACGGTTTCCCAGGGCGAAGAGGAATACCTGGCGGCGCTGCAAATGCAACAGAGATTCGGCTCCGATCGTATCGTGAGAACTACATACCCCGATAACTTCGGCGCCGAAATGGAAGTTACCATCGCGAACATTCAAGCACTGGCAGACGCCGGCGCGCGCGCAATCGTGGTTGTGCAGGCAGTGCCCGGCACCATCGCAGCCATCCAGAACACCCGCGAACTCTTCGGCGACGACATTTTCTTCTTCGCCGGCGTAACGCAGGAGCCTCCGGCTGAAATCGCCGCCCACGCAGACATCGCCATGATCTCCGACGACCTCTCCATGGGTCGCGTTATCATGGAGCAAGCTTACGCAATGGGCGCGGACACCTTCGCGCACATCTCCTTCCCGCGCCACCTCGGCATGGAAAACATTGCCGCACGCCGCGCCCTGCTCATGGAAACGGCTGAAGAGCTTGGCATCGAGTGGGTAGAGCTT
>WRAA01000028.1 GCA_009780445.1 Defluviitaleaceae bacterium | reverse complement strand
TTTTTGCCGGGCTAGGAAGCGACGACGACGCGAACCCTCGTGGTTCGCTAGGAGGAGATGACGACGCACGGCGGAAAATTTGCCGAAAATGCGCCGAAATGGGGTTTTCAAACACGCCCTAGATGAAGAGGAGAATACTTGATGGAATTTGAGAAGATTAGGGCGATAATTTCCGATCAGCTGAGCATTTCGGAGGATAAGATCACTCTCGAGACATCCTTCAGGGAGGATCTGGGGGCGGACTCGCTGGATCTTTACCAAGTTATATCAGAGCTGGAAGAGGAATATAACATGGAGTTTACAAACGACGCCGCCGATAAGATCAAGACGGTTGGCGACGCCGTGGAATACATCAGGAAATTCGCAGGGGAATAGCCCTTGGAAGTTGGAGCGAACGGCCGGGGATATACATTTAAGGATACACACCTTCTGGAGTTGGCGTTGACGCACAGCTCTTTTTCCAATGAGAACAACCGGGAGGACAGCAACCAGAGGCTGGAGTTCTTGGGCGACGCGGTGCTGGAGCTTGTCGTCAGCGAGACGCTCTACAGCCGCTACCCTGATATGGCCGAAGGGGATCTGACAAAGCTTCGCGCGTCCATCGTGTGCGAACCCAGCCTTTGCGAGATCGCGCGGAGCATCGGCCTTGGCGAGAAGCTGTTGCTTGGCCACGGAGAGGATATGTCCGGCGGGCGCGAGCGCGGATCCATCCTTTCGGACGCGCTGGAGGCCGTTATCGGCGCGGTGTATCTGGACGGCGGTTTAGATTCCGCGAAGGGCTTCATCACTGCGGTGTTTGGGGACAAGCTTGTTTCCCACGCGCCGAACAGCTTCGAGACAGACTATAAGTCGCGCTTGCAAGAGATTATCCAGAACAAGTCGAAAAGCACCATCGTGTACAGAATTGTGGGCGAAGAAGGCCCCGCCCACGACAAGACCTTCACTGCGGAAGCCCTGAACGCCCGCGACGTACTCGGCCGCGGCACGGGCAGAACCAAGAAGGACGCGGAGCAGCAGGCGGCTCTCGAGGCTCTGAACAGGATGGGTTCGGCGTGAGCGGTGAAAAGCTGATCGTGATAGGCGGCGGGCCGGCGGGTATGATAGCCGCCGCGGCCGCCGCCGAAAACGGGTATGACACAGAACTGCTGGAGAAAAACGGCAAGCTCGGGCGCAAGCTCTACATCACGGGCAAGGGGCGGTGCAACGTTACAAACACCGCCGACCCGCAGGAGATGATCGGCGGCAAGATCATCGCCAACCCGGAGTTTATGTACAGCGCGCTGTACGCCTACGACAGCTCCCGCGTTACGGACATGCTGGAGAGGTTTGGCGTACCCGTGGTTGCCGAACGCGGCGGCCGCGTGTTCCCGGCATCCGGCAAGGCCAGCGACGTCACCCGCGCTCTGGAGCGGTATCTGACTGCGGCCGGGGTTAGGGTGCGGCTTGGCGCGGAAGTGTGTGAGGTTGCGGCCAAGGACGGCGCGGTCTCGGGCGTAACGCTGGGGAGCGGGTTTCTTGAGGCGCGGCGCGTGATCGTGGCCACGGGCGGGCTGTCCTATCCTGTGACGGGCTGTACCGGCGACGGATACCGCTTCGCCAAGAGCCTTGGCCACAGTGTTACGAAGCTGTACCCATCCCTGTGTTCCCTGCGGGTGCGCGAAGGTTTCGTGGCGGAGCTGGAGGGGCTGGCGCTCAAGAACGTGGGCATCAGCGTGACGGCGGGCGGCAAGACTGTTCACAGAGACTTCGGCGAAATGCTGTTTACGCAGGACGGTCTGTCCGGGCCGCTGATCCTTTCGGTACAGCGGATGCTCGTGGGGCGTATGGCCGCCGATCCTGTGCTGTCCATCGACTTAAAGCCCGCGCTGGACGAAGCGGCTCTGGAACGGCGTATCATCCGCGACTTCGAAGGGGCTCCCAACCGCGCGTTCAAGAACTGCCTCGACGGACTTCTCCCGCGCAGTTTGTCGCCCGTGGTGGCGCGGCGGATGGCCGTCGGCCCGGAAAAGCCGGCAAACGCCGTAACAAAGGGCGAACGCAGAGCCCTGGTGCGGCTTCTGAAAAATTTTATGCTGGAGATAACGGGTTGCGGCGGATATGACGAAGCCGTGGTTACGTGCGGCGGCGTAAGCGTGGCGCAGATCAACCCAAGCACCATGCAGTCGCGGCTGGTGAAGGGGCTGTACTTCGCGGGGGAAGTCCTGGACGTGGATGCGCTCACCGGAGGTTATAACTTGCAGATAGCATTCTCGACGGGATACCTGGCGGGACAACAATTGGAGTGATGTTACGTGGCAGAGACAGGAACAATCGCGATAGCTATTGACGGCCCGAACGGCGCGGGTAAGTCCACCATTGCGCGCTGTGTGGCACAGACCTTGGGTTATGCCTATGTGGACACGGGCGCGTTCTACCGCGCAATAGGCATGTTCGCCGTTGAAAGCGGCGCGGACCCGGACAACGCCGACGAAGTGGCGGCGTGCCTGCCGCGCATTGATATTTCGGTGAGTTATGAGGGGTCGCGCCAGAGAACCATCATCAACGGCAGGGACGTGACCGACGACATACGCTCGCAGCAGGCCGCCGAAGCCGCGTCAAAAGTGGCGCGTGTGCCGAGCCTGCGCGGCAAGGTTGTGGAGCTTGCGCGGAGCATCGCCAAGGGTGAGAATGTGGTCATGGACGGCCGCGACATCGGTACGGTGGTTCTGCCGGACGCCGCGCTCAAGATATACCTGGACGCAAGCCTCGAGATACGCGCGTTCCGCCGCGTGTGGGAGCTGGAACAGGCCGGCCGCCCCGCGGAGTACGCCACGGTGCTGTACGAGATAAGCCGGCGGGATCACAGGGACAAGACGCGGGAAGCTTCGCCCCTGCGTATTGCCGAAGGCGCGGTTGTCATAGATTCCAGCCGCATGAACGCGGAGCAGGTCTGCGCAAGGATTGTGGAAGAACTGGCCGCGGTTACGGGGCGCGGATGATGGAAATTGTGGTGGGCAAGTACGCCGGCTTTTGCTACGGTGTATCGCGCGCACTCAAGATTGTGCGGGAGAACAGCGGCAAGCAACTCCGCACCTATGGCGCGATAATCAACAACAAGGAAGTCACCTCGGAGCTGGAAGCGCAGGGCGTACACTGTGTGCATGACGTGGATGACATCGCGCAGGGTGATACCGTGGTGATACGCTCGCACGGGGTGCCTCCGCAGATAATCGGCGCACTGGAGAGCCGCGGCGTGGAATACATCGACGCCACCTGCCCCGATGTCAAAAAAATTCACATAATTGTGCAACAAGCACGAAAAGTTGGGAATACTGTTATTATTGCCGGGAATCCGCTTCACCCGGAGATTGTTGGAATATTAGGTTATGCCGGTGACGAGACAATTGTAGTCTCAGACGAAGATCAGGCCGATTTGTTGGTGCCGGAAATGGGAAAATCATACACGTTAGTGGTGCAGACAACATTTGACAATAAAAAGTTTGACAAAATTGCGGGTATTCTGGCCGGCAAAATAGAAGATTTGGACATCAACAACAGCATCTGCCCTTCTATGTTTAAACGACAGCTTGAAGCGGACGAACTGTCGAAAACCTGTGATATCATGGTTGTGATAGGAGACCGCACAAGCTCCAACACAAGCAAGCTTTATGAAATTTGTACAAAAAATTGCGAAAACACATATTTAATCGAAACTAAGGAAGATTTATTATTGAATATTCAGAAACAAGATGTTAGAATTGGAGTAGTAGCCGGAGCGTCCACACCGCCGTCTACAATAAAGGAGGCTGTATTATTAATGAGTACACTGGAGAGTAACGAAAACACACAAGAACAAGCCCGGGACAGCGGCTTGGAAAATCAATCCTTCGAGGAGATGCTGGACAAATCTTTCCGCTCATTACATACAGGAGACGTAGTTACGGGAACGGTTATATCGGTCTCGAACGGCGAAGTTAGCGTTGGGCTTGGATATAAGTCCGACGGTATTATCCCCCGCGATGAGTTTTCGGCAAACCCGGACGACGACCCGGCCAAGCTTGTGAAGCCCGGCGACGACATAGAAGTGTTTGTCGTGAGAGTTAATGACGGCGACGGAAATGTGATGCTTTCGAAGAGGAAGCTGGATTCGCAGAAGAGCCTGCTGGCTCTTGAAGCGGCGTTTGAAGCCAAGGAACCCGTTACCGGCAAGGTTACGGAAGTTGTTAAGGGCGGCGTAATTGCCATGGTGGACGGCATACGCGTGTTTGTACCAAAGTCGCAGGTGTCCAACAGGTTTATCAACGACGATAAGCTGGCACAGCTGGTTGGACGCGAGTTCACATACGAGATTCTGGAGTTTGACAGAGGCCGCGGCGGACGCAACCGCATTGTGGGCGGCAGACGCGCCCTTGCCACCAGGGAAGAGAACGAAGTGCGCGACCGCATATTCGACCGCTTGGAAGTCGGCAGCCAGGCCGAAGGCACCGTGAGCCGCATTACAAACTTTGGCGCGTTTGTGGATCTCGGCGGCATTGACGGGCTTCTGCACATTTCCCAGCTGTCCTGGGGGCGTGTGAAGAGAGTGCAGGACGTTCTCACAGAAGGCGACAAGGTGCAGGTAGTGGTGCTTAGCGCGAACCGCGAAAAGGGCAAGATATCGCTGTCACTCAAGGACGTGCGGGAAGATCCGTGGAAAACTATCGACGAAAAGTATGAGGTCGGCCAGCTTGTAACGGGCAGGGTTGTCCGCATGGCGACATTCGGCGCGTTTGTGGAGCTGGAAGAAGGCATCGACGGCCTTGTGCATGTGTCGCAGATCGCAAACCGCCACGTGGCCAAGCCGGAGGACGTCCTAAGCCTCGGCGAAGAGCTGACTCTCAAGGTTATCAACATCGACAAGGAGAACAGCAAGATCAGTCTTTCCAAGAAGGAAGCCGACGCGCCCATTGACGACTACGACGATGACGACTACGACGATTACGACGATGAGGACTACGACGACGAGTATGACGACGAAGAAGCGGATGACGTTGACACAGGCGCAGACGCAGACGCGGAATAACAATCAAGAGCCGGATGAACTCCGGCTTTTAGTTATGGAGGGATTATGCGGGACACACGATGCGTTTTTTTCGACCTGGACGGCACGCTGACGGATTCCGAACCGGGGCTGGCGCAGGCATACAGATATATCTTTGACAAGTATGGAATAGATATTGGCGGGCGCGACCTGCGGCTGTTCTTCGGGCCTCCCATCACGCAGTGCCTCGCGCCGTACTTTGCCACGGAAGCGGAGCTGATGGCCGTCATTGAGGACTTCCGCGCGTACTACCGCCCGCTGTACATCAGCGACAACAGCCTGTACCCGGGCATTGTGGAGATGCTGTACACGCTGAAGGCGCGCGGCTACACCCTTGCCGTTGTAACGGGCAAGCCGGAGCAGTCCGCCGCGGACGTCGTGGCGCACTTCGGTATACGCCCATACTTCGACGGAGTGTACGGAGCCGCCGGCCTGCACACCGAGAAGATCGAGACGCTGAACCACGCGCTGAAGCTCCACAATTGCCGCCCCGAACACGCCGTGATGGTTGGCGACCGACTGTATGATCTGGAGGCGGCGATGTTGGCCAAGACGGGGGGCATAGGGGTGCTGTGGGGTTACGGCACGCGGGAGGAACTTTGCGCCTACGACAATATAATGCTCGCGGCAAGCCCGGAGGACGTGACGAACTACTTTTCGTGAACACGCCCTAAATTCATAGTATTGGCATATAGTGCAATACTTAGAAATTAGGGAGTGAAGTTGATGTATCCATACGATTCAGATCCTTCGTATGAAGTGTTTGCCGGGGAGGCCGCCCGGCCGCTGACAATGCTTGGAGAGGCCGCCGCCACGGCTGATGCCGCCGAGACGGAGGAGGTGGCGGTGGCCTCTATGCGGATGCCCGGACACGGCCCGGGTCATGGCCACGGCCACGGTTCCGGACACGGCCCGGGTCACGGCTCCGGTCAGCACTTGCCGGGTGTGGTGCCGCCGTGGATTCCGCCGTCCGGCCCGGGCCAGCGTCCTCCGGGTGTAGTGCCGCCCGGCTCGCAGTTTCCGGGGCACGGCCACAGACAGCCGCCGGGTTCGCCGCCGCCGTTTATCCCGCAGGAGTCGGCCGCGTTCAGGTCGTTGGATGCCCGGGCGATCTCGCGTTGTATGCACAGCTTCACATATATATGGCTGATCTCCGGCCACGGCTTCTGGATGTTCCCCACATTTGTCGGGCCGCGTTCCGTTGCGGGCTACAGGTGGGGGCGTTTCGGCTGGATCTACACAGGGTTCGATCTGCGCGCCGTGCGCTCGTTTACATGCTCCGGCAGATTCTAACTTAACGACATTGATGCCCCCGCTGCTTGCGGGGGCTGTATAACAGGGGATAAGATGCAGACTACCGAACGGATAAGGATTACGGGGATGAGCTGTTCCGCTTGCTCCGGCGGTGTGGAGCGCAAGCTCCGCGCGACAGACGGGGTAAGTTTCGTTAGCGTGAACCTGACTGTCGAAGAGGCCACGGTTTGCTTCGACAGCGGCGTGATAGGGCTGGAGGACGTGCTGGCGGTTATCGGCGGCATGGGCTTCGGGGCGCGGAGGAAGGTTTCGCGCAAGGAGGAACAGGAACAGCAGGAGTTGGCACAGCGCAAGGACACACAGGCTCTGACAGCGGAGCTGGTCCTGGCGGCGGTTCTTTCCGCGCCCATGGTACTGGGGATGCTGCTGGACGTGAGCGGCTTGCACGCGGCACACGCGGCCTTGCACGGGCTTGCGGTTGCCCTGCACAATCCCTGGCTCCAGCTGACCCTCACTGCGCCCGTGCAGTTCTACGTGGGGCGAAGGTTCTACATAAACGGTTATAAGTCTCTGCGCAACGGCGCGGCTAATATGGACTTGCTTGTCGCCAAGGGTACTACGGCGGCCTTCGCGCTTAGCGTGTACAACGGGTTCTTCGCGCCGCACGCGGGATACGCCGCCATGCCCGATCTGTACTTCGAGGTCAGCGCGGTTATAATCACGTTGGTGCTGCTGGGTAAGTACTTCGAGCGCACAGCCCGTAACAGAACCACGTCCGCAATCAAGAAGCTTCTCGGCCTTTCGCCAAAGACGGCGCGGGTGGAGCGCGGCGGCGAGGTTGTGGACATCCCTGTGGAGCAGGTCGCCGTGGGCGACATCATTCACGTGCGCCCGGGGGAAGCTGTGCCTGTGGACGGCGTGATAACTTGGGGGAGTTCCTCCGTTGACGAATCCATGCTGACGGGGGAGTCCCTGCCGGTTGACAAGGCCGTGGGCGACACGGCCATCGGTGCTACGATCAACAGGTTCGGCAGCTTCACCATGAAGGCCGTGCGTATAGGCGACGACACCGCGCTCGCGCAGATAGTGCGCCTTGTGGAGGAAGCGCAGGGCAGCAAGGCGCCCATACAGAAGGTCGTGGATAAGCTGTGCAACGTGTTTGTGCCGGCGGCTATTGCCGTGGCCTTGGTTACGTTCGCGGGCTGGGTGCTGGCTACGGGTGACGTTGCGGCGGCCGTTATCTATGCCGTGGCCGTGCTTGTGATCGCCTGCCCCTGCGCCCTGGGGCTGGCCACGCCCACGGCGATAATGGTCGGCACGGGGCTGGGCGCGCAGCACGGCATACTCATCAAGGGCGGCGAAGCTCTGGAGCGCGCCCACGAGGTGGACGCGGTGGTGTTCGACAAAACAGGCACCGTCACCCGCGGCAAGCCTGACGTGACGGACGTTATCGCACCGGGAGACATGCCGAAGGGCGAGATGCTGCGGCTCTGCGCCATTGCGGAGAAGATGTCGGAGCATCCGCTGGGGCAGGCTGTGTATGCCTTTGCGGCAAACAACGTAGGCGCGGACATTCCCGATCCCGAGGAGTTTGCCTCTCTGCCGGGCAAGGGCGTGTACGCCAAGGCGGACGGGCGCGAAGTCTACATCGGCACAAGGAAGCTGGCGGAGGAACCGGGCGCGGACATATCCGCATCGGAGGCGGATCTGCAAGAGCTTGAGGGCGCGGGCAAGACCGCGATGCTGGTGGTGGCGGACGGCAAGCTTTGCGGCATCCTGGCTGTGTCCGACACGGAAAAGGAAACGTCGCGCGGGGCGGTGGAGGCCTTGATCGGCATGGGCATTGATGTGTACATGCTGACGGGGGACAACGCGCGGGCGGCCGCGGCCATTGCGCGGCAGGTCGGCATTTCCAAGGTTATCGCCGAAGTTCTGCCGGCCAACAAGGTCGAAGAGGTTGAGAAGCTGCGCGCGGCGGGCAAGGTGGTGGCGATGGTCGGCGACGGCGTAAATGACGCGCCGGCTCTTGTGGCCGCCGACGTTGGCCTGGCCATGAGTACAGGCACCGACGTGGCGGTGGAATCCTCCGACATTACCCTGCTTAACGGAGACCTGATGATGGTGCCGATGTCCATACGGCTTTCCGCCAAGACGATGCGTAAGATCCGCCAGAACCTGTTCTGGGCGTTTGTCTACAACGCGGTGGCCATTCCCTTTGCGGCTCTGGGTATGCTAAGCCCCGTGATCGCGGGCGCGGCCATGGCGTTCAGCTCGGTTTCGGTGGTGCTGAACTGCCTGACCCTGCGTAAGATTTAGGTACGAGTATGCAGACGTTTGTGAATCCGAATTGCAGGAAGGTAAAGGGCAGCCATATCCTGATGGTTGTCTGCGCGGTTTGCAAGCATTTTATCGCGCATTATCAAAAGGTGGGCGAGAGTAACTTCGTAAAGATGTATAATGACCGTATCATCGACGGCTGTGTCGACTTTGCGCAGTATCACGGCGCGGTGTTCTGCCCGGGCTGTAAGACCCGCATCGCCACGCGCTATACAACGCAAGACAACAAGGAGGCCTACCGCCTTGTTCCATCCGCCTTCCATAAAAGGAAGGTCAACTGCAAAAGACGCTAAAATAGGCTGTTTGCGCGTTGATATCCAAAAATTTCTCTTGAAAAAAGTGCTCTCGTGATGTACAATGAATTGAATCCAGGCTGCAGTGTGTAGACAATATGAGGATGTGTAAATATGTTCGGCCGGACAAAACGTAGCGTGGGTACTCCCATATTTATACTTGTGGTGCTGGGTCTTGTTGGCTTTGCCGTTGTTACCGGGATAACGTCGTACTTTGCATTCTACAACGAGAGCATCAACACAATGCAGCAGCAGAACCGCGCCCTTATCAATCGCATGGAAGGCTGGCTCGGCAGGAAAAGCACACAAACAGAGAACAACGCGATGATAATGCGCGAAATTCAGATCAGCGAGGACGGGATGCGGGAGTATTTCGGACTGCTGGCTGATATAATGTATGACGTATCGGTGGCATTTGCGGGCTTTCCCGACGGGAGGATCGTATTTGGCGGCGAATGGGAGGTAGAAGAGGACGTTTTCGCGCCGGCGCGTCCGTGGTACATAGCCGCGGCGGAAAGCCCGGGGCAGGTGATCTTTTCAAACCCGTACATGGGCACGGCCACACGCAACCTGGCCTTTGCCGCGGCGCGCACCGTAAGCAACTATGACGACAGCCTGGGCGTGGTGGCTCTCAGCCTGCCATTTGACAGGTTGGCGGACTATGTTGCGCAGGACGGCGCGCTGTACTACGGATTTTCGTCGATAGTTGACAACTACGGCAATGTTTTGTTCCACGTAAACCCATACTTTGAACCTGAGGGAGATTTCACGTTCCAAAGCATCTATGAGATAGACGGCGGCAGATATGCCCAAATGTTTGAGAGCATACGGGCCGAAGGCGTGTACATAGGCGGCGGAATAGTATACATAGGCTCGGTGATAGACTCCACGGGCTGGTTTGTTATAACCCAGGTGCCTTCCGCGTACGTTTTTGAGAGAACCTTGCCGACACTGCTAAGCCTGGTGGCTACGATAGTATTCATATCTGTGTCGATGTTCTGGATCTCGCAGATGCTCAGGAAGATCAAGATTTCGGCAAGCATAGAGCAAGAGGACAACGAGATCAACAAGGTGTTCATAGACTCGTCGCCCTTTGTCATGAACATATGGGACAGCAACAAGAACCTGATGCTCACCAGCGAACACGCGTCGGAAATGTTCGAGCTGGCCAACAAGGAGCAGTATGTGCGCTCCTTCTGGCAGTTGTCGCCGGAGTCTCAGCCCTGCGGAACAAAGTCGGCGGAGCTGGCGGGGAGATATCTTGACGAGGCTCTGGACAATAACACGACAATCAAGTTTGACTGGCTCCACCAGACCTTGGCCGGTACGCCGATTCCGACGGAAGTTATGCTTGTGCCGTTCACACACCGCGGGAAGATGATGGTCGCGGCCTACACGGTGGATAAGCGCAAGGAGATCGAGAACATCCGCAGGGTGACAGAGGCCAACGAGATGAACAGGCTCTTCCTTGAAATGTCGCCGTTTGCCATAGACGTGTGGGACGAGGATCTGCAGGTGGTGGACTGCAACAGGCAGATCTTGGAGCTGTTCAAGCTGTCGAGCAAGCAGGAATACTTCGACAACTTCTTCAAGCTCTCGCCGGAATACCAGCCCTGCGGAACACCTTCCGAAGTGAAGGCTCTGAAGTGTATGCAGGAGGCTCTGGAGAAGGGCAGCGTCAGGTTCGAGTTCACACACCGCACTCTGGACGGGGAGTTCATTCCCACGGACATCACCCTGATACGTGTTATGCGTAACTCGCGGAAGATGATCCTGGGATACATCGTGGACCTTCGGGCATTGCGTGAGGCGGAAGAACGCATAAAGCTTATGCTGGACGCCACGCCCTTGGCCATCAGCCTGTACGACAGAAACTCGACCACGGTTGACTGCAACCTGGAAGCCCTGAAAATGTTCATGCTGCCCACAAAGCTGAATTTCAGCGACGTGGCCACGGAGACAATGCCCGCGTACCAGCCCGACGGAACCTGCTCCAAGAACTTGCTGGACAGGTATGTCACTGAAGCCTTTGAAAGCGGCTCCGCCTATGCCGAGTTTGTCAGCATGAGATCCGACGGCAGCCTGTTTCCTTCCGAAGCCACATGGGTGCGCGTCAAGCATAAGGACGACTTCCTGGTGGTTGAGTATCTGCGGGATCTCACCGTGGAGAAGCTGGCACAGCAGAGGGAACAGGACGCAAACGAACTCACACGCATCATCATGGACAATACGCCCATCTGCATAGAGATATGGGATGAAGATTCTGAGCTGATCTACTGCAACCAGAAGATGCTGGATGTGTCCGGCGTGGCTACGTTTGAGGACTACAAGGATAGATTTGTGGAGTTTTCGGGTGAATTTCAGCCCGACGGCGAATCTTCGGCCAAGAAGCTGGAAGATATGCTTAACATTGCCATGAGCGTAGGTTTTTCGCGCTTTGAATGGACCCACCTTACCGCAAGCGGCGAGCCTGTTCCGTATGAATCCCAGTTTGTGCGTATTGTGAAGCAGGGCGAGTTCAACATAGTGGGCTATAGCCACGATGTGCGCGAGATCAAGAACGCGCTGTCTAAGATATACGCGGCGGACGAACGCGCGACCCTTATGATGGGCGCGACCCCGATATCCTGCTTTATGACAAAGGGATATTTGTCGGAAGAGGGCACGTGGCAGTTTGTGCCGATAGACTTCAACAAGGCCGCGATGGACTTGTTCGGCTTTTCGTCCCGCGAAGAGGTTGTGGAGCGGTTCTACGACATCTTCCCAACGACGGACGACATTCCCGTTCCCGACATGATACACATGCTGGCGGACACAGCCATGGAGGCCGGGTACGATCAGTTCAAGTTTGTGCACCGCAGGCTTGACGGCGAACTTGTGCCGTGTGAGATAACCATTGTGCGTGTAGAGTACAAGGGAGACCAGGTTTTGGCGTGCTTCCAGACGGATCTGCGCCCGATGATGGCCGCCATTGAACAGGAACGCAACGCGCGGGAACAGACGCAGAGGTTCCTGGACTCCGCGCCGATCTTCATCGAGATCTGGAACAAGGATTTACAGCTGATAGAGTGCAACAAATCCGCTATCGAGATGTTCGGCCTTTCGAGCGAATCGGAGTATATCGAGAAGTTCGACAGCCTTTCGCCGGAGTATCAGCCGGACGGAACGCTGTCCGCTGTGAAGTCCCGCGCCCTTGTGGCGGAGTGCTTCAAGAAGGGAATGTCGACAAGTGAGTGGATGCACCATGACGCAAACGGCGAGCTTCTGCCCGTGGATCTTACCTATGTGAGGATACGGCGCGGCGAAGAGGATATCGTCGTGGGATACAATCAGGATCTGCGCGCGATAAAGCTGGCTATGGCCAAGGAACGCGAGGCGGAGAAGGAGAACAGGGCAAAGACGCAGTTCCTTGCGCGGATGAGCCACGAAGTGCGCACGCCCATGAACTCCGTGCTTGGCATTACGGAGATAGAACTGCAGAAGAGCGGCCACCCCCGGGAGACGGAAGAAGCCTTCCAGCGCATCTACAATTCTTCGCGTCTGCTGCTCACCATCATCAACGACATACTGGATCTCTCGAAGGTGGAAGCCGGGAAGATGGAGATTCTGCCGGCGCGGTACGAGATGGCCAGCCTTATCGCCGACACCGTGCAGCTTAACATGATGTACATCGGCAGCAAGCGTATAGAGTTCAAGCTGGAGGCGGACGAAAATCTGCCGGCATACTTCATCGGGGACGAACTGCGCATCAAGCAGGTGCTGAACAACATTCTTTCCAACGCGTTTAAGTATACGACGGAGGGCGAAGTCCGCATAAGCTTTGCCCCGGGCGAAGTCAGCGGAGACGACGACAGCACGATGCTGGTCATCAAGGTGTCCGACACAGGCCAGGGCATGAACGAGGAGCAGATCGCGAAGCTCTTCGGCACAGACGCGGAGTATACACGCTTTAACGTGGCGGAAAACCGCGGCATAGAAGGCAGCGGGCTTGGCATGAGCATCGCCAACTCGCTGGTGAAGATGATGGGCGGGCATATCGCCGTGACCAGCGAAGCGGGCAGGGGAAGCACCTTCGCCG
>WRAA01000027.1 GCA_009780445.1 Defluviitaleaceae bacterium | reverse complement strand
TTCGCGAAAATCCAAGAGCGGGATTTTCGCGAGCTACTGTGCGAAAGAACCTTGACCACAAAGGCGGTCAAGGTTCGCATTTGCGGCGTACACGCCGCCGCAAATGATTCCGGTCGGGAAACGCTTCGTTTCCCGAACCCTTCCGCGGTGTGGCAGTTTGCATTGTTATCTGATATATTTCTTCATGCGTTTGCCATGTCTTTCGAAACTGTCAAACGCCATCTTTGCGGTCAGTTTTCCGCAATGCGTCGTCGATTCCTTCTTGCGAACCCTGTGGGTTCGCGGCGTCGTCAGCTCCTAGCCTTGCGAAAAACTGCCGCGCAAATCCGGCATTTGCCGGTTTCGAAAGAGGTCTAATGTGGTTTCCGAAGGGATGTGTAACATGGTACGGCATATGTTTGCGGGCGCGCTAAGCCCCGTGGGGTTCATAGATTTTTTCGACAGCATTTTGCCGCCGGAGAGGGCGAAGGCGCGATACTACATCAAGGGTTCGTCCGGTTCCGGCAAGAGTACGTTTATGAAGAGGGTGGCCGCGGACCTGGAGGCGGCCGGGTTTGATGTGGAGATGTTCCATTGCTCGAACGACCCGGCAAGCCTTGACGCGGTGGCCTGCGCCGAGCTTGGGCTGTGCGTGATGGACGCAACCGCGCCGCACTCGCGGGATCCGTTTTTACCTGGCGGCGTGGACCGCATCATCGACTTTGCACAGTTCCTGGACGTGGAGAAGGTCGCCGCGCGGAAGCATGTTCTCGCAGAGCTGGCGCAGGAGAAGAAGCTGCAAAACGCAAGGGCGGCGGGCTGTTTTGCCGCGCTTGGCTGCGTTGTCGCGTCGGAAGAGGCTTTTTTCGAGGCGGGGCTGAAGCGTGCGGAGTTGGAGGCCTTGCTGGGCAAGTGGACGGAGCGTGTGGCCGCGGGAACAGCCGCCGGGCGCGAAGGTTCGGATCGCAAGCTGTTCGTAAGCGCGGTCACGCCCGAGGGGCCGGTGAGCTTCGCGGGCAGATGCTTCGCGGGAAACACAGTCCACGGCATTGTCTCCGAGTTCGGAGCCGGCACGGCCGAGCTGTTGGCACGCTTGCAGCTTGCGGCAAACGCGCGGGGGCTGGACACCGAAAGCTTCCGCAACCCAGCCGCGCCGGACAGGCACGAGTGCCTGCGTGTGTCCGACACGGTGTTTGTGAGGCTCGACGGGCTGATCGACCACGGGCTGCAGCCGGACAGCGTCATCGACATGCGAAGCTGTATAGGTCTGCCGGCGCGGATCCGCACACAGCCCAATCTGCCCGCCATGCAGGGCATGGTACGCGAAACTTCTGCGCAAATGAGTGCCTCCAAGGCCGTCCACGCCGAGATCGAGGCGATATACGCCGAGGCGATGGACTTCAAGAAGCTGGACGCGCTCTACGCCGAGATATTCCCTTTACAATTCGCCCGCAAAGGTATATGATATCCGTAAACCATATGCGAAGGGATGAATTTACAGATGCCGCTGTTCTCCGCGAGGAATGTTTGCTTCAAGGGTATTGTGCAGTATCCGGATATTGACATAGAGGAGGGGCGCGCCACCTTCATATCAGGCGAGAGCGGGTGCGGCAAGAGCAGCTTGCTGCGGCTGATAAGCGGCGTGACCTCTCCCGATGCGGGTGAGATTACGTACAGGGGCAAGCCCGTCGCGGACTATGACCCCGTGGGCTTGCGCCGCGAGGTTCTGCTGTGTTCGCAAGCGTCCTACCTGTTCGACACAGATGTGGACGAGAACTTCGCCAAGTACTACGGCTACCGCGACCTGCCCGCGCCCACGCCGGAGCAGATCCGCCCATACCTAGGGGTCTGCGCCTTCGACATGCCGGGCAACACGCCCTGCCACACAATGTCCGGGGGCGAACGCCAGCGCGTGTTCACGGCCATCTGCCTGTCATTGCGCCCCAAGGTGCTGATGATGGACGAACCCACAAGCGCGCTGGACGACACAACCGCAAACAAGATGCTGTCGAACATCAAGATTTTCTGCGCCGAACACGGGATAACGCTGATCGTCGTTTCGCACAACGCGGCCTTGGTGCAGGCTTATGCCGACGATATCATCACCCTAGGGGTTTGTTTACAAACCATTACAGCCGGGAGGGCACAGGCATGAACGAAGTTGTCGCCATGAACATATGGCAGTTTGGGCTGATCTACCTCCTGCTGATAATTGTATTGCTCATCATGAAGAAGTGCCGCATCAACCGGACCAAGCTGCTCTTCACGGCCAGCCTGCGCATGACCGTGCAGCTCGCCCTGGCGGGGCTGGTGCTGACATACATACTGCAGAATCCCCACCCGCTGTTTACCGTGGCCTATCTCGCGCTGATGACGTGCTTCGCCGTATATACCGTGCTTTCGCGCAACAAGGGCATTAACAAGCGGTTCAAGATCATTGTGGCCGCGTCCCTGGCCGGCACGGGGCTGACCATCGTGGCATTCTTCATCCTTGCCGTGGTGGGCGTAAGCCTGTTCAACCCGCAGTACACCATCCCCATCAGCGGCATGATCATCGGCAACGCCATGACGGGCGTGGGCCTTGGCCTGCGCGTGTTCAACGAAAACATCCGCACCCAGCGCGTCCTCATCGAGAACTTGCAGAACATCGGCGCGACCCCGCAGAAGATCCTCCTGCCCTTCGTGAACCAAGCTCTGGAAACCGCCCTGCTGCCCACTCTCAACTCCATGATCGGCATGGGCATCATCTCCCTGCCAGGCATGATGACCGGCCAGATCCTCTCCGGCACCCTGCCCATGACGGCCATCATGTACCAGATCGCCATCATAATCGCGATCTGCGCCGTCACCTGTCTGGCTGTGTTTTTCTCGCTCTTCTTCGGCTATCGCACGCTCTACAACAGCCGGCAGCAGATGTGTATTTAGTATAACTTACATAAGGTGGTGTATCGTGAATATTTCATCGTCAAATGTGGCAATTGGCGCCGGCGTGTTGGGTAAACGGGCGTTGGGCGGGTCCGGGCGTTCCGGCAGGAATGTTTCGCGCCGCGACAGCATTGTGCAGGAGCGCGTGCAGGAGAAGAAGCGCGAGATGCAGATTCGCGCGAGGGAGTACGAGCAGATCGGCATGTTGCAGGAGCGTATACAGAAGGTCAACAATTCTGACATGGAGGACGACGTTAAGAAGGTTATGGTGGAGAGCCTGACGGACCGGATCAAGCGGATTTTCGACAACCGCGCGGAGAGGGAGCTTATGGCGGCCGAACGCGAGATGCAGCGTCAGAAGGAACTGCTCGAAGAAGGCACACAGGTGCGCGAAAACTTGCCCGAACAAAACGCTGTCCACTCCGACCCGCAGGAGGAGGAAGAGGCAAGGGAGCGCGAAACCGTAATAAGCCTGACACAGATAGCCGTTGGCAAGGACAAGCTGAACGTCTTGCGGCAGACCCGCGCCGCGCTGTCCCGGAGTTCCGTGCAGATAAGGCAGGCTATGGAAAGCGAGAACAGCAACTACGTAATGCGAGGCACCGGCCCGGATGGCGTATTGCTTGCGGAATCAATACAGGACGGCTACGGCGACCCAACGGACTACAGAAACCAACAGCTAAACAAGCTGACCACCGGCATAGCCCGGACAAACGCCGCCGTCCTCCACACCGTCACCGGCATCTACAACGAAGCTGCCAAGCTGCAAGAAAGCCAACTGCCGAAGTATCGCCGCCAACACGAAGATGACGAGGACGCGGACGAGAGGGCTGTTATTGACATTGAGATTTAGGCTCCGCGGTACTGATAGTTCTACATAGGCATAACGGTGCATAGCTTGGTTGTAGAACATATGAGGAGGGGTCTGTGTGGCCAAGCTTGTTGCGTTGATGTTGATGGTGATGGTGGCGGCGGGGTGTTCGGCGGCGGAGCCTGATGGGCTGCCGCATGTTGAGGATGTTCAAACGCTTGAGGTGTTCGCGCCGTTTGGCGGGGACGGCGGCGAATCGGCGCACGGGGACGGCCTGGCGGTGCGGCGCGCGCTTGCGGCCAGGATGCTTGCGCGGGCAAGCTTCGAGCCGGACGAGCTGGAGGCGCTGCCGAACGTGCTGTCGGGCGAGGCGGGGGACAATTGGTACGGCAAGTATGTGAACGCCTTGCGCCACGCGGGTTATGATGTTTCGGACGCGGCGGCGTTTCGCCCGGGTGATTATCTGACGCTGGGGGAGGCGCAGGAGCTGCTGGACGCGGTGGACGCGGCCAACAACATCCGCTTCCGGGTGGACGACAGCAACCGCGATCTGCCCGTGTCCTACGCGCTGTGGAGTGACCTCTACGGCCGGTTTATCGCCCAGGGGATCCAGCGCAGGCAGGACACATTCGGCATCACGCGCGATAGCGTGGTCGTGCTGGCCACATGGCAGAGCGACCCGCGCCTTACGCAGTGGGAGAGCCTCACGGACGCCGGGCGTTTCAGCCACGCCGGGCTGGATCTTGGCGCGTACATACATTCGCAGATATCCGTACTGGTCGCGGCGGACGAGCTCTTGGCAGTGCTGGAAGTGGCAACGCGCGAACCTGTGCTGCAATTTGCATATATGGTAAATTTTGGAAGTACTATCCTTACGGCATATATAGGCGGAGCGGCGCACAGCTATGAGATCGAGACTTCGGCGCAGGTGGACGGCGGCGTGGCCGAAGGCGGCCTTGCGCACATCACCCTGCGCGGCGGGCGGGTTTGGCGGGCGGAATCACCCGGGCAGCGTCTTAGCGGGAGGATCCTGCGAAGGACGGGCAACGTGCTGGAGCTTCCCGGACACGGCAACATCACCATCAGCGGCGAACCCGTGGTGATTTCAACGGCCGACGGCACACCGGAGGCCGTGAGCCTGTCACAGCTGCACGTGGGCATGGATCAGGCGGACTTCTATGTGGACGGCGACGGAACCCTTGCGGCGGCGCACATCCGCGATTGGCCAAGCGGAGAGAGCGTCCGCGTGGCCATCAGCACCAGCGGCTTTGGCGGCGCGGTACACTCCGGTGTGAGTTTGCGCTCCGCGTCCGGGGCAACTCTGGACGGCGGACGCGGCACGCGCAGCTTTGCGGCATACGAGCAGTTCAGCATCAGCGCGGACATGTTCGACGATACGGACAGGCTGTTCATACGGCCGAACGCGCCCGGCGGCATGTTGCAGATAATGTCCGTCACACGCCACGGCGGCGTACACCCGAGCTTCTTGGGTGTTCTCGAAGTGGCGCGGACGGAGGGCGGCTTCCACGTGATTAACGAGCTTGGCATGGACGAGTATCTCTGGGGCGTGGTGCCGTCGGAGATGCCCACATACTTCGGCGAACAAGCCGCCAAGGTGCAGGCCATCACCGCGCGGAGCTACGCGTACAACCAGCTCTTCGCAAACCGCTTCGCCGCAATCGGCGCGAACGTCTGCGATTCGGTGAACAGTCAGGTTTACAACAACATCGCAAAAACGCCGCTCTCCATAGCGGCTGTGAACGCAACGAGCGGCATGTTCCTTGTGTATGACGACAGGCCGGTTTCGGCCAACTACTTCTCCGTTTCCAGCGGGCATACGGCCAACAGCGGGGAGGTGTGGGCGCGCGGCACGGAGTTTCCTTCGCACACGCCGTCGTATCTTCGTTCTGTGCGCCAGCACGACGGGCCGCCCATCGACATGCGCGTCGAAGAGAACGCCCGCGCCTTCTTCCAAGACATGGGCGTGCGCGCGCTGGACATGCACCACCCTTGGTTCCGCTGGAACACAGAGCTGACGGCGCAGGAGATCGCCGCGTCGGTTAACGCCAACCTTGCCGCGCGGTACAACGCAAACCCCGCGCTGATACGAACTCTCCGGCCGGACGGCAGCTTCGCCTCCGCGCCCATCGAGAGCATCGGCGACCTCGTAAACCTGGAGGTGACACAGCGCGGCGAAGGCGGCAACATCATGGAAATGCGCTTAGAGGGCAGCCGCGCCACCATCCTTGTGCAGACGGAATTTAATATCCGCAGCCTCATCCAGGCACGCCCGTTCCTGCCGGGCGGGCGCGACATAATCGTACACCGCCGCGACGGCTCCACAGCCGTGAACCACGGCATGATGCCCAGCGCGTTCTACTCGATCATGCGAATGACGCGGGACGACGGAAGCCTGGCCAGCGTGCGCTTCTACGGCGGCGGATCCGGCCACGGCGCGGGCATGAGCCATGCCGGGGTGCGTGGCATGACGGAAGCCGGCGCGGGTTTCGCCGACATACTCCGGCACTTCTACATGGGTGCCGCGCTGGAAACTCGTTAGAGTAACTCGAATTCAGCTTCGGTGATGACGCTTACGCCCAGTTCCCGCGCCTTCTTGTTCTTTGCCGACGCGGATGCGCTGTCGTTGTTTATCAAGTGTGTGGTGGCCTTGCTTACGGCGGAGGCCACCCTTCCTCCGTGCGCCTCGATGTGAGCTTGCAGCTGCTTGCGGTTCGCGTAGTTGTTGATGCTGCCCGTTATCACGAAGTTTAGGCCGGAGTACTTGCCGTCCGCGGGCGGCTGCACCGGCTCGGTTAGGTTCAGCAGGGGCAGGGTTTGGTGCAGCAGCTCTAAATTAAGCGGATCCGCGAAGTAGGCGGTTACGGACAACGCGATTTTCTCGCCGAAGCCCGGAATGCTGACGAGTTCCTCGGCAGTTGCGGAGACGATGGCCTGCGGCGTGCCAAGGTTGGCGGCCAGCTGTTTCGCGTTCTCCGCGCCAATCTGCGGGATGCCAAGGGCGTTGATGAAGCTTGCAAGCTCCATCGTCCGGGATTTCTCCACGGAGGCGGCCAGCTTGTCGAAGGACTTCTTGCCGAAGCCGTCCATGGCGGTGATCTGCGCCTCGAAGTCCTTCAGCCGGTAGATGTCGGCGTAGCTTTGCAGGAAGCCGGCTTCCACGAACTTCTCGATACTCGCCTCCGACAGCCCCTCGATGTTTGCCGCGTCCCGCGAGACATAGTGCGCAAGAGCGCGGACAAGCCGCGAACGGCAGTCGAGGTTCGGGCAGAACAGTGTCTTGATGCCGTGTTCGTCCCGGATCTGTGCGGCGGTTTCGCACACGGGGCAGCTTGCGGGAATGGGCAGCCCGCCGGATCTCGTCAGGTTGTCGCCCACCTGGGGGATGATCATGTTTGCCTTGTACACCGTGATCGTGTCGCCCAAACCAAGCTCCAGAGCTTCGATGATGCTGATGTTGTGCAGGCTTGCCTGGCGCACGGTGGAACCTTCAAGCTCCACCGGCTCGAATACGGCCACAGGGTTTATCAGCCCCGTGCGCGACGTACCCCACGACACCTCGGTAAGCGTAGTCTGCGCGGCTTCGTCCGCCCACTTGAAGGCTATGGAATCGTGGGGGAACTTGGAGGTTTGGCCGAGTGAGCGGGAAAACGCGATGCTGTCGTAGGTGGCCACAAGGCCGTCGGTGGCGTAGGGCAGGCCGCCCGCGGCTTGCCGGAACTCTTCCACAGCGTCTTCGACAGTATCGGCAGACACCACGGCATAGGGCGTGACGTCGAAGCCCAGCGTCTCCAGAAGCTTGAGCTGCTCCTCCTTTGAATCCGTCTCAAGCCCGCCGCCTGTTAGCGCGAAGGCATAGAACATGATGCCCCTTCGCGCGGCGATTTCGCTGTTAAGCTGGCGCACACTGCCGCTTGTGAGGTTGCGCGGGTTCTTGTACTTGTCTGCGTCGTCCTGCCCGCGGTTTACGCGCTCGAAGTCGGCGAAGGTGATCACGGCCTCGCCGCGTATGCTAAGGGGAGCCGTGTTGGATATCCTGCGCGGTATGTTGCGGAACACCAGGGCGTTGTGGGTGATGTTCTCGCCCACAAGGCCGTTGCCGCGTGTTAAGGCCATAACCGGCTCGCCGCCAACATAGTTGGCCACAACGGTCAGCCCGTCCAGCTTCCACGACAGCAAGCACTTGTGCGCACCCATGAAGGCCGCGAGCCTGCCCACGTCCTTGGTTTTGTCCAGCGACAGCAGGGGCTGGTCGTGCGGCACCTTCTCCAGCGCACTCTGCACGCTGTAGCCCACGTTAACGCTTGGGCTGGCCGCCAGCACCACCCCCGTCTGCGCTTCAAGCGCGGCAAGCTCCTGCGCCAGCGCGTCGTATTGGTAATCTGTCATCACCGAGCTGTCGTCCTGATAATAAGCCCTGCCGGCGGCACCCAGGATGTCCACCAGCTCCTTCATCCGCGTTATGGCGGATCTGTCCTTGTCCACTATATCACTCCGTAACACAGACTTGTTCAGCGTATGCCCATAGTATACCACATTCGCCCAAATCACGCACCAACAACCGTAGGTTCCCATGACACAAACTTAACTTTCCTTGACAAACCCAGCTAATTCGCGTATAGTTAGTATATGCTAATATATCGAAGTGTAGTATCTGCTGGTAGTATCTAATGTATGAGGAGACCGATTATGAAGATAGAATTTTTCCACGATACAATATGCAGCTTCTGCTTCCCGATGTCCTACAAGATGCGCCAAATTGCGGCGGAGATGCCGGAGCTTGAGATCGTGCATCGTTCATTCGCGCTGGCATGGGATAAGGAAGAGCTGCTGGAGTCCTTCGGCACGATGGAGAAGGCGAAGGCCGACATCGTATCGCACTGGAAACACGCCAACGACGTAGACCCCCTGCGCCGCTTCAACATCGACGGCATGTTGGCCGGCAGCTTCGAGTTTCCCACTTCGCAAAACTCGTTGCGGGCCACCAAGGCTGCGGGTATTGTCGGCGGCATGGGCGTCTACTGGGATCTGTTCGACGAATTGCAGAAGGCCATCTTCATGCGTTCGGAGGACGTGTCGGACATGGAAGTTATCGAGAAAAACGCCCGCGCCGTAGTGCCGGACTTCGAAGCCTGGAAGCGGCAGATGGACGACCCCGCCACCGTCGCGAAGATACGCCAAGACTTCGAGCTTGTGCGCAAGTATGGGATCGACAGCGTGCCGACCCTTATCGTAGACGAGACCCACGCCGTATCGGGCGCGCTGCCTGTGGAGGAACTGCGCAAGTCCTTCGAACGCCTTGCCAGGGGTGAAGGCGACAGCGGCGTAACGGTCTACGGCCAAAGCTGCAGCTTCGTGGACGGCAAGATCGTCTGCGACTAAACTACGCCCCCGAATGCCCGCCCGCGCGTATATTTGAGTAGGCCATCCCATATATTGGACACAGGGGGGATGGTATGCTTAACTATCTGTGGGCGGGCATGATACTGCTGGGGATTGTGGTGGCGGCGTTTACGGGCAACATTCCAGAGGTGACGCAGGCCGCGCTGGAATCGGCACGGACCGCCGTCAACCTGTGTATAACCCTGCTTGGCATAATCGCTATGTGGACGGGGCTGATGGCAATTGCGGAAAAATCAGGGCTGGTGGCAGGTCTTGCGAAAAGGATGACGCCCCTGCTCTCTTTTCTGTTCCCGGAATTGCCGCGCGGCGGCCGCGCTATGGAATACATTTCCACAAACTTCATGGCCAACATCCTTGGCCTTGGCTGGGCGGCCACGCCCGCGGGCATCAAGGCCATGCAGGAGATGCAGAAGCTCTGCCCAGACAAAACACGCGCCAGCAATTCCATGTGCATGTTCATGATCATCAACATGTCGTCTTTGCAGCTTGTCACCGTGAATGTTATCGCCTTTCGCGCGCAGTACGGTTCGGCAAACCCGTCCGAGATCATCGCCCCGGGGATACTGGTTACTATCGCCACAACGATCATCGCGGTGATCTTCGCGAAGGTCTGCGAAAGGCGGGCTGATAGCGCATGAGGGTGCTGCTCTACATATCCGACTTCATCATACCCGCGATGTTTGTGTGCATAATTCTGTACGGCCTGATGAACCGTGTGAAGGTTTTCGACCACTTCGTAGAGGGCGCGCGTGACGGCTTCACCACCGTGCTGAACATCATGCCGACCATCATCGGCCTGCTGGTCGCCGTTGGCGTGATGCGGGCTTCGGGCGCGCTGGACCTGTTGGTGTGGCTGGCGGAGCCGTTCGCCCGCCGGCTGGACTTCCCGGAGGAAACCCTGCCGCTGGTACTCACACGCCTGATATCATCATCAGCCGCCACGGGCCTGCTGATCGACATATTCGAGAACCACGGCCCGGACTCCTTCATAGGCCGCTTTGTCTCCGTCATGATGTCCTCCACAGAAACCGTGTTCTACACCATGAGCGTCTACTTCATGGCTGTGAAAGTGACCAAGACACGCTACACCCTCGCCGGCGCACTCTTCGCCAACTTCGTAGGCGTAGCCGCCGCACTGATGCTTACGCGCCAGCTGTATAGTTGAAGCAAAAGGGTGGTTGACCGCTCCGGGAAATAGTGTTATGCTGGTGGAGTAGCGTTGGATCGGATTAAGAGACCTCTTTCGAAACTAGCCGACACCATCTTTGCGGTCAGTTTCACGCAATGCGTTGTCGCCTCCTTCCAGCGAACCCTGTGGGTTCGCGGCGGCGTCAGCTCCCAGCCTTGCGCAAAACTGATCCGCAAATCCGGTATCGTCTAGTTTCGAAAGAGGTCTAATAACAAGGCATGGTGATAGAATGGACAACGGAAACGAGACGATGGTGGATCGTATTTCGATGCTGATGGAGGAGCGCGGGGTTAAGCAGTCGTTTATCGAGGGGCTGCTTAACGGGTATCGCGGGAAGATAACGGAGTGGAAGAAGGGCAAGTCAACGCCTACGGTGTTGGAGGTAAACATAATTGCGGACTTCTTCGACGTTACGCCGGACTACTTGATGTGCAGAACGGATGAGCGGAACGAGCCTTTCCAGCAGTTCGCAAAGGACGACGTGAAGGTTGTGGCGCGGATCCAGGGAAACTTGCCGAAGGAGGACGCCGACGAGCTGTACCGGCTGATTAACGAAAACTTCGATAAGTTCATGGCAAGCCGAGGGCAGAATGGGGACAAAGGGTAGGTCTGCCCGGGGAGCGCCGCGGCTGGCGCTTGCCACGCTGTTGGCGTACAATGAGATTCTGCGGCTGAAGGCGGGTTCGCTGCCTGTCAAGAGCAGCACCTTCCTTACGCCGTCGGAACAGAGCATCACGGTGTGCAGCTACGAAGAGTTCTGTCGGCGCACGGGCGTGAGCTTCGGCGAAATTTCGCTGGGCGGCCGCTTGTTGGACGGTTACTGCGTGACGGGTTTAGCGGGTTCGCGCGCTCTGATACTCTACAACGCGGAGCAGTATTCGCAAAGGCTGCGCTTTACGATGCTGCATGAAGTCGGGCATATTGTGCTGAGCCACACGCGCAACGCACAGCGGGAGGAAGCGGAGGCCAACGCCTTTGCGTCGCAGTTCCTCATGCCGGGCGCGATTATAACGGAGCTTGGCAGGCGTGGTTATGCGGCGGACTCCGGCCTGTTCTCGCGCATATTCGACGTAAGCGCGGCGGCCGCCCGTGTGAAGATGGGGCAGATGGCGCAGAAGGCCTACGAGCCGACACACCTGGACGACAGCATCATCAGCCGGTTCACGCCCTATCTCGACCAATACTTCCCGCACAAACGCCGGCCGGTCTCACACGCCGACTATTTCTACGGCGGCCGTGAGAATTACCGCGCATACAGGGCGGCGGAGGATAATATGCTGTTTCCGTAAGGCCTCTTACGGAGGTACGAGGGGTGATGGCATGGAGCAGTATTGCATGTACCTGCGCAAGTCCCGGCAGGACAACGAGGCGGAATCGCGGGGCGAAGGGGAGACGCTGGCGCGGCACAGGAAGGCTCTGACAGAGCTGGCACGAAGCCGGAACCTTTGTATTACCAAGGTGTACGAAGAGGTTGTGTCCGGCGAGACCATTTCCGCGCGGCCGCAGATGCAGGGGCTCCTGGCAGATGTGGAGACGGGCGTGTGGGCGGGCGTGCTTGTGATGGAGGTGGAGCGGCTGGCCCGGGGAGACACCTCGGACCAGGGAACCGTGGCCAAGACCTTCCAATATTCGCAGACGCGTATCGTAACGCCGCTGAAAACCTTCGACCCGCGGGATGAGTTCGACGAGGAATACTTCGAGTATTCGCTCTTTATGTCGCGCAGGGAGTACAAGATCATTAACCGGCGTATGCAGCGCGGGCGGCTTGCGTCTGTGAAGGAAGGCAAGTACGTCGCCAACCGGCCGCCCTACGGTTATGCGCGCAAACGGCTGGAGGCGTGCAGGGGCTGGACGCTGGAGCCTGTTCCCGAACAGGCCGAGGTTGTGCGCCTGATTTTCGAGCTGTATACCGCGGGCGAGGTGCAGCCTGACGGAAGCTGCAAGCGTCTGGGCGTAGGGCTTGTCGCCGCGCGCTTGAACGGCTTGGGCATAGCCGCCAAGAAGGGCGGGCTGTGGGTGGGCGCGTCTGTGCGAGACATACTTCTCAACCCGGTGTACATCGGCAAGCTGCGCTGGAACCGGCGGCCCACGGTCAAGCGTATGGTGGGCGGCGAGATAAGGACGGCACGCCCGCGAACCGACGCGCCGCACTGCATCGTAGTCGACGGCTTGCACGACGGCATAGTTGACGAAGCCGTGTTCGCCGCCGCGCAGGAGGTTATGACGAAGAACCCCCCGCGCCCTATCGCACACGGGGAAGGCGTGAAGAACCCCTTGGGCGGGCTGGTTTTCTGCGGAATGTGCGGGCGCAGTATGGTGCGCCGGCCGCACAAGCGGCGGAACTACCCCGATACCCTGATGTGCGCCGTGCCGGAGTGCGGGAACGTAAGCGCGGGTCTGGACAGAGTAGAGGCCAAGCTGCTGGAAACCCTGGAGGGCTGGCTGGGCGGCTACGAGCTGCGTTTCGGTGAGGACACTTCGCGCGGACACGCCGGCGAGGCCGCTTGCCGGACAGAGATGCGGCGCAAGGCCGCCGAGCGGCTGACGGCCGAAATTGCAACCCTGCGCAAGCAGCAGGGCAGGGCGCACGACCTGCTGGAGCAAGGCGTGTATGACGCGGAAACATTCGCCGCGCGTATGGCGGATGTGTCGAGCCGCATAACCGCCGCCGAAGGGGAGCGGAACGCCATGGAGACCCTCCCGCCGCCCGAAGATCCACGCAAGGCCGGCCGTGCCGCGTTAATGCCGCAGACCGCGGGAATCATCGAGACCTACCGCGCTCTCACTACGGCACAGGCCAAGAACGACCTGATGAAGTCCGTGCTGGCGAAGGTGGTCTATGTAAAGCACCACGCCGGCCGCGGGCGCACGCCGCCCGATGGTTTCGAGCTGACCATCTACCCGACACTTCCACCAAGAACCTGTACTCAATAATTTAATGCCAATGCGGCATTAAATTATTGAGTACAGGTTCTTAGGGCGTGTTTGAAAACCCCATTCCGGCGTATTTTCGGTGATTTTTCCGCCATACGTCGTCAGTGTCAAACTTGCGAACCACAAGGGTTCGCGGCGTTTGCCACTTCCTAGTCT
>WRAA01000026.1 GCA_009780445.1 Defluviitaleaceae bacterium | reverse complement strand
TATTGGCATTATAAACTGCCACAGTATGAGATTGATTGTAAATCGGATCTAAAACTTCGATTTTTTGGCCTGTATTTTCCCATTTGTAGTCAAAAATTCTAACACCGAACAACTCTGAATCGGTTTCAGTGCCTGTTTTCATAAATTCCCACATTAGAATACCCTCCTAAAACTCCGGATCTTATAAGATCCTCAATAGTTCGATTAAACATATGTTGCGTACCTCCTCCGCTTTCTCCGAACCAAGGGGCGATTCTTCCGGACTGGACTTGAACCGGTTTCACTACTTCGTAAACATGGTACGGGCGAGAATTTGATCCGGGAGGTAGGGCTCTCTGTGTAAGTGATGTTCCTTCGGGAGATACAAACCTTCCGGCTTCTGAACCATATCTACTTATCCTTGTTCCCGGTTGTAATGTTTTTGTTGTCGGAGTACCATCAAACCCATTATTGCCCGGCCATATTACGGAACCATCAGGATTAGCCCATTTATTGCTCGTACTGTTCGAGTTAGAGGCAATCCGGTCAAGCCAGCTAACCACACGCCCGACACCCCTCGCGGCACCAACACCAAGCCCGAAGCGGACGGAATCCATAACAGGCGTATGGATTATGGGAGGGTCTATCACCCTTCCGAAGGCGTTCCACAACAGCTGCGGATCGACGAAGATGTTTCCGCCGGCGCCGATCCTTGTGCCGTTTACGCCGTCTCTGAACTGCGCATATCCGGAGCGGCCGTTCGCCGACAGCCTGACGCTGATGGTGTTCGTTCCCGGCATACGCTCCATTGTTCCGGATACGTTGGTATACCTTTCGCGAAGGTAACTCAGGCTGTTTTCAAACCATTCCCCCAAGTTCACGATGTTTCCCATCTTCGCTTCCCTAAGCAGGGTCGCGGCCTCTACCAACCTTGCGTAGTTTTGCATACGCTCTTCCCACGGGTCTGTGTCGGGGCATACATCGTCTTGAAGCTCGGCCAAAACTTGGTTTGATGTCTTGTGGTCGACGAAGCTTGGTATGCTCTCGCCCCGGTAGTCGGTTGGTGTTACGCCCTTGAAGTACGAGACGTGCCAGCACTTGCAGCCGTAGTGATACAACCCTCCCGCGACGGCCTCCGACAGCCTGGGATACCTCGCGCGGCGCATGAAGCGTGCGGCGGGGATCTGCCACGAGCTGTAGCCCATTGGCGTTTGGTACATCTGCCCGCACGAGGTTGAAGAGTATGTAATCATCGTACTAACACAGCAAAATTGTAATAAATGCTGACTTTACTGTGTTAGCACGATTCATTGCATTGTGGGTGTACTAATAATTTAGAACCGAAACCTAATTTAGAACGTAGCACATTAGAGCAACAAACTATGTTTTTGAAGCGGTATTGCGTTTATACTTATCAGGTACATGTTTTAGGCCATCAGTATCACCATAAGATACAAATGTCAGCTCTTTTGAGTAGTCGTCATTACTAAAGTGAAAGTGATCGTTTTGAGTATCACTTTGAACTAAAGCCTCAAGATAGCTAATTAGCTGTAAAATTTCATTCTTATCCAGCAAAATAGTCACATTTTGTAGATCTGCGTTTGAAACCTCATCGTATACGAGCATACATACCCTCCTAAAATTAGTTGTGCGGAACATCAATTGGAAATATTTGAGCATGAGATGGATTTACAGGTCTCCACCTACCATTCCTCATTTGTTCAAAATGAACATGAGGGCTATTGTGAGGAGATGGATTATTTATATCAAACCTAACCTTACGAAGTCCGTCTTGTGATAGAAATATAGTATCACCACTACGGTTTCGGATTACTTGCGTTCCATCTCCAAGCCAATTTCTTATTTCCCGTGCAAGCTCATTAACATTTCTTGGGCTTCTTGCAATCATTGCTGGTTGCATCATGCTTTGAGCTTGAGTATCCCTTGACGATCTGACCTGCCGATTAAGACCAACAACACCTCCCGCCGCCGCGGCAAGCCCAAGCCCCGTCATCACCACACCAACCTGATCTGCGGCATTAAGCCTTTCGCCAAAGGCGGAGGCGAACATGCTGTCGATGAAGGAATCGCTGATGCTCTGCGGCGCGGATCCGTTCATCATTGCGGCGTCCACCAGGATGTTGAGAACGGTCAACCAGACCTGGTAGACTTCGTTGGTCTCGGCGAAGTTCGCGCCGAACTTGCTTACGAGGTACTGGTTGGCGCGTTGTTCGAAGGGGTTATTCTCGTTGACCCTTCTTGGCGACATCATACGTGCGACAAGTCCGCGTTCCCTCTGCGGGTTCATCCCGCGAAGCTCCATGACCTCACGCACAAGCAGGATAACGGCATCTTCCTTCGTGTAGGGCTGGATGTCGTAGCCATACGAAAGAGACGGCTCCTTGTCGTGCAGAGCATACCATGTGAAGCTTGGTATACTCTCGCCCTGGTAGTCCGTCGGCGTTACGCCCTCGAAGTAGGATACGTGCCAGCACTTGCAGCCGTAGTGATACAGCCCACCCGCAACGGCCTCCGACAGTTTGGGGTACCTCGCGCGGCGCATGAAACGCGCGGCGGGAATCTGCCACGAGCTGTAGCCCATTGGAGTTTGGTACATCTCCCCATCGGAGTACACATCGTCCACAAAGACGCGCCCCACATACCTTGCGCAGTCATCCGTGCCTGTTCTGCGCAGGACAACAAGCACAAGATTCTCGCCCCAATCGGCGCGGCGGCCAGCGGCGCCCGTCAGATAGGCCTGCTTTTGCAGATACTGCACAATCTGCGCGATTCTGCCGTCTGTGCGGCTGGTGTCGGCGGCCTTGCCCTCGTACTCCGCGATGCGGGTCAGGGCGCGTTCCAGTTCGTCCAGCAGAGACCTGTTCAGCTGAACCTCGATGCTCCCCGCGCGCCTCGCCGGAACGTAGCCGCCGTGTTTTGCGGCCTGCAGTTCGGCGTCCACCGCGTTCGCGCCTTCGAGATAACTTTGTTGCATCAGCTGCGTCATCTCGTGGCGGCGGGTGTCGGCGGGGTTGCTGAACCTGTGTGTACTGTGGGCGTAGCGGTCAGCAATCATTGGTAGTGACAATAAGATTCCTCCTCTGAATAAAATCGGATATGCCTATTTTATCACAGAGACTACTGCAAAACAATGCGGATATTTGGAACCTGTAGACCCTTATTCCTCGTGTTCGCCGCCTTCGGTGAACTGCGAGTTATAGAGGTCGGCGTAGAAGCCTTGTTGCGTAAGCAGTTGGCTGTGGCTTCCCTTCTCGATGATGTCGCCGTCCTTCATGACGAGGATCAGGTCGGCATCGCGGATGGTGGAGAGCCTGTGGGCTATCACGAAGCTGGTGCGCCCCTGCATCAGCTCCTTCATGGTGCGCTGTATAAGGATTTCCGTGCGCGTGTCGATGGAGCTTGTGGCTTCGTCCAGGATTAGGATGGACGGGTTCCGCAGTATCACGCGGGCGATTGTGAAGAGCTGTTTCTGGCCTTGCGAGATGTTGGAGGCCTCTTCGTTCAGGATCATGTTGTAGCCGCCGGGCAGTGTGCGGATGAAGCTGTGGCAGTGTGCGGCCTTGGCGGCGGCGACTACCTGTTCGTCAGTGGCGTGTGGCGAGCCGTAGCGGATGTTCTCCATGATGCTGGCGTTGTAGATCCAGGTATCTTGCAGCACCATACCGAACACGTTGCGCAGATCCTTGCGCGTAAAGTCCGCCGCGTCCGTTCCGTCGATGAGGATGCGCCCGCCGTTCAGCTCGTAGAAGCGCATCAGCAGCTTTACGACGGTGGTCTTGCCCGCGCCCGTTGGGCCCACAATGGCGACGGTTTGGCCGGCGGCGATCTCCGCCGAAAAATCGTTGAGGATGATCTTGTCCGGGCTGTAGCCGAAGCGCACGTTTTGGAATGTCACCGCGCCCTCATAACGTTCCTTGTGCGGAGCCTTGCCCGTCTCGTCCTCTTCCTCTTCTTCCTCCAGAAACTCGAACACGCGCTCGGATGCAGCGATGGTGTTCTGCATCATGTTGCTGGACGCGCCAAGCTCGCCCAGCGGCTGTGTGAATGTCTGCACATACTGTATAAAGGCCTGGACATCGCCGATGGTGATAGCACGCTGTACGACAAGGTAGCCGCCCAGCACGCACACCAGCACATAACCCAGGTTGCCTACGAATGTGAATATCGGCTCGACAATGTTCGTCATAAAGTCGGCCTTCCATGCGGCGGCGCGCAGCTTGTTGTTGGCCGCGACGAACTTCTCCTCCGCGTCGGCCTCGCCGCTGTAGGCCATGACGATGTTGTGGCCGCTGAATGTCTCTTCCACAATGCCGCTGACCGCGCCCAGAGCCTCCTGCTGTGTGCCGTAGTACACGTATGACCTCTTCAGCACCACCATCATGATCATCATGGACGGCGGAATAACCAGCAAGGCCGCAAGCGTCATCAGCGGGCTTATCCAGATCATCATGGCCAGCACGCCCACGATGGTGGTGATGGAACGCGCAAGCTGGCTCAGGTTCTGGCTCAGCGTCTGGCTGATCACGTCTACGTCGTTTGTCACGCGGGAGAGTATTTCGCCCTGCGAACGGCTGTCGTAGTAGTTGATGGGCAGGCGGTGCATCTTCTCGGATATTTCGCCGCGAAGCTTGAACGTCACCTTCATGGAAAGCTTCGACAGCACCAGCTCCTGCACAAGGTTGCACAATGCCGACACTATGTACAGCGCGATCAGCCACCAGGTTATCGTCATCATGTACGGAAAGTTCGTGAGAAGCCCCGTACCGGCCCAGTACGCCACAATGCCGTCCACCAAGGCCGTCGTCACCCGCCCCATCAGCCGCGGGCCGATAACGGCAAAGGCCGCGGAAAATATCGCGAAAACCAGCGAGATGATCAGCTCGGTTTTGTATGGCGCAAGGTAGGCCACCAGCTTCTTTAACGCCTTCATGGGGTCTTTCGCCTTGGCGGCCAAGCCCTCTCCGCCCATCATGTCGCTGTAGTTCTTCTGCTCGGTGTGGCTCGTTTCCTGTGTTACGTGCGAATCGTCGTGGGTGTGTTCGTGTTCGTTGCGTTCGCTCATTTGCTCAATTCCTCCTCAGACAATTGTGAGGCGGCAATTTCTCTGTATACTTCGCACGTGCGCATCAGCTCGGCGTGGGTGCCCTTGCTGGCGATTGTGCCGTTGTCCAACACGATGATCCGGTGCGCGTCCATTATCGTAGATATGCGCTGGGCGACGATTATCACGGTACTGCCGCCCGTTTCACGCTTTAGCGCGTGGCGCAGAGCCGCGTCTGTCTTGAGATCCAGCGCGGAGAAGCTGTCGTCGAAAAGGTAGATCTGCGCGTTCTTAACGAGGGCGCGGGCGATTGAAAGCCTCTGCCTCTGCCCGCCCGAAAGGTTGGAGCCGCCCTGCGCGATGGCGTGTTCGTAGCCGCCGGGCTTGCCTTCGATAAAGGCGGCGGCCTGCGCCGTGGTTGCGGCGGCCAGGATCTGTTCCTCCGAAGCGTCCTTGTCGGCGTAGAGCAGGTTGGAGCGGATGCTGCCCGTAAACAGCTGCGCCTTCTGCGGCACAAAGCCGATCTTGCCGTGCAGCTCCTGCTTGTGCAAGTCCCTGATGTCGATGCCGTCCAAACGGATGCAACCCGACCTCACGTCGAAGAAGCGCAGCAACAGCCGCAGCACCGATGTCTTTCCCGAACCCGTCGCGCCGATGATGGCCGTGGTCTGCCCGGGCCGTGCCGTGAAGCTTATGCCGTCCAGCACGTTGTCGTCGTCCTCCTGCGCGTCGGGATAACGAAAGCTCACGTTGTCGAACTCGACAACGCCCTTAAAATCCTTGGGAAGCGGCGTGGGCGATGCCTTAAACTTGATGCTGCCCTCCGCCTCCAGCACCTCCTGCACCCTGCCCGCGCTGATCACGGCGCGCGGCAGAACCACGAAGGTGATCGCCAGCATCAGGAAGGCGAAAATGATCAGCATTCCGTATTGCAAAAACGCGAAGATGTCGCCGATGTCCGCTCGGAACGCCGATACCTGCCGCGCACCCACCCACACCGTAAACGCCGTGGTAAGGTTCATAATCAGCATGATTATCGGGAACAGGAACGAGAACGCATAGTCCACGAACAGGTTTGTCTCGGCCAGATCCCGGTTGGCCTTGGCGAAGCGGCCGCGCTCAAACTTCTGGGTGCTGAACGCCCTCACAACCAAGATTCCGTTCAGGTTCTCGCGCGAGACAAGGTTCAGGCGGTCTATCAGCCCCTGTATCATCGTAAACTTAGGCATGGCCACAACGAACATCACCGCCATAGTGATAACCATGGCAAGAGTGGCCACCGCCACGACCCACATCATGGGCGCGTTGCGCTCCACCGCGCGGATGATGCCGCCCACGCCGATGATCGGCGCGTAAATAAACTGGCGTATCGCCATCATCATCGCAGACTGAATCTGCGAGATATCGTTCGTCGTGCGCGTGATCAGTGACGACGTAGCAAAGCGGTTGATCTCCGCATCGGAGAAGCGCAGGACCTTGCGGAACACGTCCTCGCGCAAGTCGTTCGCCACCCCCGTGGCCAGCCGCGCCGTAAAATAGCCGGCGACCAAGGCCACGAACATGCCCAGCATGGTGATCGCCATCATTATCGCGCCGTTGCGCCAGATCAGCGGGATATGCCCCGTCAGCACGCCGTCGTTCACAAGATCCGCCATATAACTCGGCAGGATCAACGCGCTCATTGCCTCCACAAACAACAGTGCCGCCACAATCAGCAGCACACCCTTATACGGTAACATATACTCAGCAACTTTTCGCATACTGCCCTCATTGATATAATTTATTTATAGAAGCCTTTGCGGAACGTGTTCAGGTACTCCCGCAGTTCTTCCAGGAAAACGTCGTAGCTGTCCGTGTCTCCGTGCGTCAGCATCCTGCGCTCCACCTCTTCGAACAGGCCGTTCACGCCCCAAATTATCAGGGTAATGGCCTTGCGCGGGTCGATATCCGCCCGAAACAGCGTCCTGTCGCACCGGTCGTAGGCAAAGTTCAGCATGTTCTGGCCGACCTGCGCATACACTTCGGTCAGGAACGCCACCGACGCGCTGTTGTCCTTCGCCTGCGTATGCACCGCCGTGATAAAGTCGTAGATATACGGGTACTTGTCGGAGATGTCGCGCCTAAGCAGTGCCTGCTGCCAGATGTTCTCGATAATATCGCTCTGGCCGAAGTTCACCATGTCATAGAAATCCTTCTGCAGCGTCTCCACCGCGAACTCCACCACAAACTCATACAGGGTCTCCTTCGTGCCGAAGTAGTGGAACAGCAGCCCCTTCGAGATGCCCGCGTCGCGCACAATGGTATCGGTGGATGCTCGCTTGAAGCCGTAGCGAAACTCCTTCATCGCCGCGTTGATAATACGCACCCGCTTGCCTTCGTCCGCCGCCAGAAACCTCTCCATACGCGCACCTCCCGCACCCGTTCACCCGTATCGCCAGACACACCATAACACAACTGACTAAATTAGTCAACGCTTTCAACGATATTTTTTAACACTGTAACACAAATATAATGTTGATAGGAACGCAGATTAGTGGTATACTTAATGCGATGTATCTCGCAAGACCACACTACACAAGAATCGGGAGAATGATGCAGATGTTATACAAAAAGTTGCTTACCATGTCGCTCGCGCTGATGATCGGCGCGACAGGCTGCGCGGGTGCGCCGCAGGCCGGCCAGTCCGCCCCGGATCAGACCCAGCCGCCTGACCCGCAAGCCGCCGCGCCGCCGGCCGCCTCGCCCTCGCCCTCGCCACAGCTCCGGCCGGCCACCCCGGGCGAAGAGATCGCCGTATTCCACACGAACCACGGCGAGATATGGGTGCGCCTATTCCCCGAACTTGTGCCGGTCGGCGTTGAAAACTTCGTCACACACGCGCGCAACGGCTTCTACGACGGGCTGATCTTTCACCGCGTCATCGAAAACTTTATGATACAGGGCGGATGCCCCCTCGGCAACGGCACCGGCGGCGAATCTATCTGGGGCGGCAGCTTCGGCGACGAGTTTACGCCGTACCTCCGCCACATCACAGGCGCGTTGGCCTATGCAAACAGCGGTCCCAACACCAACGGCAGCCAGTTCTACATCGTAAACATGCCCACTGTTGACCCTGACATGGCCGACTTCCTCGAGTACGTGATCGAGAACCAGCACAGCGTGGTAATAGGCCCGGACGGCCCGCTGACCGACCCGGACGGCAGTGAAGTCATCTATGCTCAAGTGTTCCCCGAAGATATCGCACGCGCCTATCTCGAAACCGGCGGAACATCGTGGCTGGACGGCAGACACACCGTGTTCGGCCAGGTTATCCGCGGCATGGACGTGGTCCGGCAGATCTCCTCCACGCCCACCGGACCGGGCGACCGCCCCATCGACGACGTGATCATCGAAACTATCGAGATCAGGCCATATAGCTAACATATATTTTGCCAAAGTTGGAAACATAACACTATAACGAGGTGAGTCCATGGGCATGTCTGATATGCAGTTTCAAGCCTATCTCAATTCACAACTCAGGGTTCTTGAAGGGGTTCGCGAAGAACTTTCACAGAACGGTTTTACGAGTGTGAAACTTGAGCAAATGATCGCCGATTTAGAACAACAATTAAGTCGCCCATAATTGGCTGGAGGTAACGAATGAAGAGAGCTTTGGCCTGCCTTCTGGCGGCGATAATGGCCGTTACGGCGATGCCCCATCAGGCGCGCGCGGCTGACATAACGATCGAGAACCACCCGCCCGAGGCCGTGTTCACCGGTGTGCCGGAGGCCATGCGGGTCATCACAAACATAAACTTCACGGACATCCCCGACGGGGCATGGGCGCAGGAGGCGATT
Source organism: Defluviitaleaceae bacterium (assembly GCA_009780445.1). GTDB lineage: Bacteria > Bacillota > Clostridia > Lachnospirales > WRAA01 > WRAA01. Next base: position 4,920 of record WRAA01000026.1, on the reverse strand, counting down.
GTGCGTGCCGGCGCGATGGATGTGCTGTGGGGTTACGACCGCACCTTCGCGCCGCACGAATACGTCAGCAACGAAGAGGCTATCGCCTTCGCCGTGCGTGCAACGGGCGCGGCGTGGGAAACCCTGGTGGCCGAACGGCTGGACGGCATACGCGAAGCCGCTCCGCCCGAATCCACCACCCGCGACCTGTGGCACCTCTCCTTCTTAAACGTCGCGCTGGAGATGGGCATTATTTCGCAGGAAATGTATGACGACGCAACGGCCGCCGGGCAGGAATTTCTCGACCCGGAGACCAGCTTTGTGCGCGGCGCGCCGGCCACGCGCGAAAACGCGGCCTACTGGCTTGTACGCGCTCTGGAGACGGAGAACGAGGCGATCTTCGACACCGGCCAGCCCATCCAGCACGCCTTCAACTTCCCGGACTGGGACGACGTTTCCATCGAGCGTATGCGCACAATGGAACGCGCACTGCAGCGCGGCATGATCCGCGGGCGCGACGGCGAGATCCTGCCGCACAGCTTCATCACCGGCATGGAGATGGCCGCGGCCACGGCGCAGATGGATCCGCCGTTTCTCGAGCTTCACGGCATGGAACGCCGCAGCGGCACAGTCGGCCTGATACGCGAGGCGCAGACCGCCGGCACCACCACCGGCACAAGCGCGATAACCTTCTACATCCGCACAGACAGCGGCATCGACCACCTTGTATACCAAGTTTCGCAAAACGCCAGCCCAAGCGTACAGCCGCAGATACTCGACGCCGTGGTGTTTCGCGACGGCATCACGGGCGGTATGCTCAACCTGCAGGAGGGTGACGTTGTAGAGTATCTCGTGCGCTCTGGCAGCAACGAAGTATTCTACATCTTCGTACACAGCGCGAACGCGGGAACAACGCCGCGCATCGTCACGGGCGTGCTAAACGCCGTGAATCTTACGAACGGCACCATTACCGTGGACGGCACAACCTTCCCGCTTATGCAGTCCGCACGCGGCGCGAACGAAGGCGGAGACAACTTCCTGATGATCGACCTTCAATGGGTGGCACAGGCCAATGTACCTGTCGGCTCGAGAGTAGAGCTGACCCTGCGCAACAACGTCGTCCAGTGGATAAGCTTCGTCGGCCAACCCGTTCTGGTGCTGGAGGAACGCGGCATCGTCATCGACAACAATCCCTTCCTGGGTTACATCACCTACTTCAACGTACACGGCCAAGAGGTCACGCGCTTCTTTATCGACAGCGAAATGACGGTGCGCAAACAGCCCTTCTACCTAACGGACGACGAAGTGGGCTACCTTTCCGACATGTTCACCAACTTCCGCTACAACCCGATGGAAGCCCACATCTCCGAGATTGTGCCGGGCGACATCGTTTTTATGCGCTTCGACCCCGCCAACCCCGAAAACATAGTGGCCATCAGCGCGTCTCCAAACCACATCTACAGGCACGGCCGCATACTGAGCATCACGCAGAACGTAACCAGCCCGCTTGTCTACACGCTGATAATCGAGTACGACAACCGCGAGACCACCACCTTTAACGTACCCGGCACCATCACGCCGTGGAGCGGCGGCAGACCCATCACCTGGGCTGACGTACAGGTTGGCGACGTGGCGCGTATGCTGGTGAACCGCGCGATACTCGAACCCGGCTTTGTCGAAGAATCTATCAAGGAGATCATCATCGAGGGCGGGGCGCACTTTATCCCCACAATCGTGCGCGGCCAGCTAAGCAGTGTCAACCGCGCGCAGAACCTCTTGCAGATAAACAACGCCCAGACCCTAAGCGAATCAGGATGGACGAACCATAACACCATCTACCAGTACTCCATAGCGCGGCGCGAGATCGAATACTTCCTGGACGGCCGGCGCATCTCGCTGGACCACGCGATCCAGCACCTGCGCCGCGGCGCGGAAGTGTATATCGCGCTGGAGAACCATTTCGCGGGGCCGCGGGTGCGTAAAGTGACATTCCGCACGGGGCGCGACGAGCTTCTGCCGCCCGACACCGTAATGTCGGCCAACGCGCAGGGCTTCAGCATCCTGCTGAACGAGGGCACCATCGCCACAGACGAAGGCACCATCGTGCGGCGCAACAACCGCCTGGTCTCCGCCGGCGACATCCACGCCAACGACTTTGTGCGGGTCTCGCTAAACGGCGGCAACCGCGCGGCCATCGTGGACATCTTCCCGATGCCAAGCACCGCCGGCACACACATTGTTGTCGGCAATATCCAGAGCATCAACGAAACTCAGTCCTTCACGGTGCAGGCCATGTCGTCGCTGGACGGCAACGAGTGGAGCTTCACCCCGATCCAGCGCATCTTCACCTTCGACCACGACACACCGATACGCCACCACAACGGCACATTCGTCCCGCACGAACACTTCACGACCTATGTAACGGAAGAAGGCACAGCCGCCACAACCCAGTGGCCAAGCTTCCTGAACCAAGTCGTACACGTAGTGGTACACGGATCACGCGCGGAGCTGATTGTCATTGCGCCGCCAACACCCCAGCAGTTCCCGAACAACGCCGTGCGCGGCACGATCATCGAGACAGCAATCGAGGACGGCGTGGGGCAGATCCGCCTGAACAACGCCCAGATTCTGAACCCCACCACCGGCGCGTGGAGCTACGCCAGCAACATCAACCGCACGGCCGTTGTGGAAGTCGACTTCGCAACAATCACCGTCAGCAACAACAGGGCTGTACGCGCGGCCGATCTCCAGCCCGGCCAGAGCATCCGCGTCATGGTTCCGCAAAGCCCGCAAACACCCATAACACCGCCGTTCTACGTCTACGGCCTTATCATCTTAGTGGAATAGGAGGCACGGCATGAAACTCTTCGCAAAACTGACGACATGTGCCTTGGCGGCCATAATAACATCGGGCGCACTAACCGCGCCCGTGCAAGCCGTGACCGCACCCATGCACACCGTGGGCAACTACCCCATTATCGGCCAGATGGGCTTCTTCGGCGGCATCACCACAGGCACAAGGCTTCCGCAGACCACCGAGAGGCGCATCGCGCTGGAAGGCACGGCACGCAGAGCCACGGGCGCGGTACCGCCCATGCCATACCGCGAAGTGGTGTTCCTGGACGGAAGGCCGCGGGAGTTCGAGGGTCTGCTGACAGTCACGCCGCGCCACATCTCCGACACCAGCCTGCTGGGTACGCTCACCGGCGAAGTTTATCAAGTAAACTTGAGCAATGTTGCTCCGCCCGGGGACGTAGAGATCGCCCGCACCATCAGCTTCGACGTCAACTACCGCATAGAGGGCAACCAGGTCATACGCGATTACCGCGTGAACAACTGGACGGAAACCATCTTGATAGACGGCATACCCCACGTGCTGGATCCGAACCTCTCGTCCTTCGTAATTTCCGTTATCGAGGACAGGCGTGCCGCCGTAACATATTATCGTGGAGACATTTCCATGCGCGCGGTGTACTCCGTTGGCGAAGGTTTTGCCGTGGCAGACGAGCGCCGCGTCGTCACCGAGGACAGATGGGGTTCGTTCTACGGCTTCCGCAGTGCCTGGAGCGGCGTGGAGACGCACCGCATCAACAGCACGATCACATCCCGCGGCCCCAATGCCGGCGATAACTGGGAGCAGCAGATCCAGCTGCGCCCTTCGGCCTCCGTGGCGAAGTCCCTCCAGTTTGCCGCAAACGAACCGACAATGATCAGCTTCGCCGGCAACTTCCGCGAAGTGATGCAGACCACCGCCGCCATGGAGTGGAACGTACTGCACAGACCGCAGCAGTTCTCGATGTTCGACGACAGCGGCCGCGTGGCCATCCCCACGTTTAACACCTTCGAACAGCTTATCGCGCCGAACCTCAACTTCCTGCGCGGCCACCCCGCCGAGTTCGACGCCGGCCGCCTGTTCAGTATGCAAGTGCTGGACGGCGACCCGCGCTTCTTCCGCCCGGATCAGGCCATGACACGCGGCCAGTTCACAGTCGCGCTGACCCGCGCCATGAATCTGCCGCTGCCCGCGCAGCAGCCCGCGCGAAACCGCCGCAACGTGCCCGTGCTGATCTTCCCGGACGTGCCGGACACCCGCCCCGAGTTCTCCTACATTATGGCGGCGCGTAATGTCGGCCTTGCAAACGGACGCGAAAACGGCCACTTCCACATCGACGACCCGCTGGACCGCCAGGAGGCTATCGCCCTGATGGTGCGCGCCCTGGGGCTGGAGGACATGGGCATCTACCCCGTGGCCGTCACACCCTTCGCGGACGACCGCCTCGTGGCCAACTGGGCGCGGCGCGAGCTGTACGTGGCCGAGCGCATCGGCCTGATATCCGGCGACGACAACGGCAACATCCGCCCGCGCGACATGCTCACACAGGCCGAGGGCGCGGCCATCATCAACCGCTTTATCGAATACATGCGCTACGACCTGGCCATGGACTACGCAGAGCATATCGTAAACTACGCGAACTAAGAGGCATCCACAACACGGGAGGGTATATGAGGAAATTTTTGGCAAGCTTGCTGACTGCTGTAATGATATTCTCCATGCCCACCGGCGTGCAGGGCGCGGCGGCCGAGCGTGCGGAGATCAACCGCGCGGCGGTGGACATCGCCTCTGTCATGCAGAATATCATGACGAACTACAAGGGCGATATCACCGTGCAGGAGCTGTATGAGGCGGCTCTGTCCGGCATAGCCGCAGCACTCGACGAACACAGCCGCTACATCTCCGCCGCCGACCTGACGACCTTCCGCCAGACGCAGGAGGGCAGTTCCCTCGCCTTCGGCCTTGTTTTCTCGCTGGACGAGGGCGGACGCGTTGTTGTGCGCGATGTCGCCGACGGCTCCCCCGCCTACAACGCGGGCATCTCCCCGCACAGCGTAATCACGCGGGTGGACGGCGTAGACCTCACGGCGGAAAACTATACGGACATC
>WRAA01000025.1 GCA_009780445.1 Defluviitaleaceae bacterium | reverse complement strand
TACGGTGAGGATGGATAGCAGGGCCGTTTCGTCAAGGTTCTGCAAGGTCACGATTACCGGCAGGCGGCCTATCAGCTCCGGTATCAGGCCATACTTGTGGAGATCCCGCGTGGACACGTGCTGCAGAACCTCGCCCAGATTCTTGTCCTTCTTCGACACTTGCTCCGAACCAAAGCCGATTACCTTCTTGTTCAGCCGCTGTTCGATGATTTTGTCCAGCCCGCCGAACGCTCCGCCGCATATGAACAGGATGTTGCCGGTGTCGATCTGTATGAAGTCTTGGTGGGGGTGCTTGCGGCCGCCCTGCGGAGGCACCGACGCGATGGTGCCCTCGATGATCTTGAGAAGGGATTCCTGCACGCCTTCGCCGCTTACGTCCCGCGTGATGGACGGATTGTCGGACTTACGCGAGATCTTGTCGATCTCGTCTATATAGATGATGCCGCGCTCCGCCTTTTCGATGTCAAAGTCTGCGGCCTGGATCAGCTTGAGCAGGATGTTCTCGACATCCTCGCCGACATAGCCAGCTTCTGTCAGCGATGTGGCGTCGGCTATGGCAAAGGGAACGTTTAACATCTTGGCCAGTGTCTGCGCAAGATATGTCTTGCCCACGCCCGTAGGCCCCACTACCAGTATGTTGCTCTTTTGCAGCTCGATATCCGTTCCCACGTCCGCGAGAACGACGCGCTTGTAGTGGTTGTACACAGCCACGGCCAGAGCCTTCTTGGCGTTGTCCTGACCTATGACGTATTCGTCCAGAAAGGCCTTGATCTCCTGCGGGCGCGGCAGCTTAAATTCTTCCGCTGACGAATCGGCAGGGGCTATGCCTTCCTCTTCGAGAAGGTCGTAGCACAGATCCACACATTCGTTGCAGATGTAGACATGCGGGCCTGCGATAAGCTTGCCCACCTGCTCCTGCGCCTTGCCGCAGAAAGAGCAGCGCAGCATACGTTTTTCGTCTAACTTAGTTGGCATAGAACCTCCTGTTGCTTTAAGCCTTGCTAGGCTGCTTGGTGATGATTGTGTCGATAAGCCCGTAGTTCAGAGCTTCCTGCGCCGACATGAAGTTGTCGCGCTCGCTGTCGGCCAGCACTTGATCCACGTGCTTGCCCGTTGCGTCCGCCATGATCTCGGCAAGGCGGCGTTTTGTCTTGAGTATGTGTTCGGCGTGGATGTGGATGTCTGTTGCTTGGCCGCGCGCGCCGCCGCTTGGCTGGTGGATCATGATTTCGGCGTTGGGCAGGGCGTGCCGCTTGCCCTTCGCGCCGCCGCTCAGCAGGAGCGCGCCCATGCTGGCGGCCATGCCCACGCAGATCGTGCTGACATCCGCCTTGATAAACTGCATTGTGTCGTAGATAGCCATGCCCGCGGTTACGGAGCCGCCGGGGCTGTTGATGTAGAGGTTGATATCCTTGTCAGGATCCTCCGCGTCAAGGAACAGCAGCTGCGCCACTATCACGTTTGCGGAATAGTCGCGGACTTCCTCGCCCAGGAATATTATGCGATCCTTCAGCAGCCGCGAATAAATGTCGTAGGAACGTTCGCCGCGGGTGGTCTGCTCTATTACATATGGTATGAGGCTCATGGTCATCTCCTTCGTGTTATGCTTGAACCGCCGAATCAACAACGAGTTCGAGAGCCTTGCGCACTACGATATCCTTGGCCAGCTCCGCCTTCTCCTTGCCGGACATCACGCTCATCAGCTGTTCCTTGGGTATGCCGTAGGCTTCGGCCATCTTGTCAAACTCCGCACTGATCTCTTCGTCCGACGCGGCAAGGTTCTCCATCCCGGCGATCTCCGTCAGTGCCAGGCGTGCGCGGATGTGCTTTTCAGCCGGCAGACGGTATGTTTGGCGGACGCTCTCCGGCGTGGAGCCTGTGTACTGCATATAGTTTTCGATGTCGATCCCGCGGGACCTCATGTCTGTGGCAAGGTCGCGCATCATCTGGTCTACGCGCTCCTCTATCATTACGTCCGGTATGTCGATGTGGGTCGCGTCGATTAGTTTGTCCACCAAGGTCTGCTCCTTGGCGCGCTTGGCCTGTGTCTCCTTTACGTCTTGCAGGCGTGTGCGTATCGAATCTCTCAGGGCGTCCAAGGTGTCGTATTCGGAAACATCCGCCGCAAAGTCGTCGTCCAGCTCCGGCGTATCCTTGGCCTTGATGCCCTTGATCTCCACGTCGAACATCGCGGGCTTGCCGGCCAGCTCCTGCGCGTGGTACTCCTCGGGGAAGTTCACGTGTACCTGCTTGGTGTCGCCGATCTGTAGGCCGACCAGCTGTTCCTCGAAGGTGTCGATAAACGTCTTGGAGCCGATCTCCAGCTCGAAGTCGGACGATTGCCCGCCGGGGAACTTCTCGCCGTCCATGTATCCCGTAAAGTCCAGCGTGATTATGTCGCCGTGCTGTACGGCTCGGTCGGTGACTGTTGTCACGCGGGAGTTGCGGTCTTGCAGCTTCTTCAGTTCGTCCGCCACTTCGCCGTCGCTCACCACGGTGCTTGACGGCTCGAAGCTTAGGCCCCTGTAGCCCGTAAGGCCAACCTCGGGCTTTGTGTACACAATCGCCGTGAATACCACGCCCTTCTCCGGCTCCACCTCCAGCACGTCTATCTCCGGGCTCGCCACGATCTCCAGGCCGCTCTGCTCCCGTGCTTCGTCATACGCATCCGGCAGGACAAAATCAAACGCGTCGGCATAGAATACGTCCTTGCCGTAGTTCATCTCGATAACCTGCCGGGGTGCCTTGCCCTTGCGAAAGCCCGGTATGTTGATGCGCCCCTTGTTCTTGTTGTAGGAATGTTTCAGCCCTTCGGCGAACCGCTGCGCACTGACTTCAAAGGTCAGCTTGTATTTGTTCTTCTCTATGTTATCGACTTGCATTACACTTCCTCCTTGATAATGGTGAGGCGCGGCTCATCCAGTGCATTATAGCACACGCCTTGCATAAGGTCTATAGGTAGTTATGTCGTTAATGAGGAAATTCCGGACGCACCTACGGCCGCCGCGCTCATCTTATCGGGGCGCAGGATGTCGGCGGCCATGGCCAGCACGTTCTCGTGGGTTACGTTGTCGATCTTGGTGATGATCTCATCGCTGGTGTGTATGCGCCCAAGCATCAGCATGGACCGCCCCATGCGCATCATGCGCGACTGGCTGCTCTCCAGAGACAGCAGCAGGCTGCTCTTTAGCTGTTCCTTGGCCTTGCCCAGGCGTGCCGCGGTGAGTGTGTCCGCGCTGATGTGCTCCAGCTCGCTCACAATTGCGTCGCAGGCCACGCGCAGGTTCTCCGGGCTTACGCCGGCATATACGGAGAACAGCCCCGTGTCGGTGTAGCTTGAATAGTGGGTGTATACGGAGTACGCCAGCCCCATCTCCTCGCGTATTTTTTGGAAGAGCATGGAACTCATTCCGCTGCCAAGGATCGTGTTGAGAAGGGTCATGTCGTAGATGTTCGGCGCGCCAAGCTCTATGCCGGGGAAGGACAGCAGAAGGTGCGCCTGCTCGATATCCTTCACCTTGCCGTAGTTTCCGGCGAAGTAGGCCGGGGTGTCGGGCTTGCGCAAGGGGGTGCCGCTTGCCCTCATGCCCTCGAAGCAGCCGGAGACCTTGCGCACCGCCGTGTCAGCCTCGATGTTGCCCGATATGGATATGACGATGTTCTCGGGGCGGTAGCTCGATTCAAAATAGGCGTGCAGCGCGGCGCAGTCAAAGGACGACACGGTGCCGGCGTCGCCCAGGATCTGATGCCCCAGGGTGCTTTCGCGCCAGATGTTCTCCTGCATAATCTCGAATACGAGATCCTCCGGCGAATCCTCGTACATGTCGATCTCTTCGAGAATCACGCGCTGTTCCTTCGCCAGTTCCTCATTGGGGAAGGTGGAGCGCAGGAACATGTCTGAGAGGATGTCCAGAGCGGTGTCGAAGTGATTGTCCAGCGATACGGCGTAGAAGCACGAGAACTCCTTGGATGTGAACGCGTTTACGTGGCCGCCGATGGCGTCCATCTCTTCGGCAATGTCGGCATAGTTGCGCGTGGGTGTTCCCTTGAACATCATGTGTTCGATAAAGTGGGATATGCCCTTGTTCGCAGACAACTCGTTGCGCGATCCGTTGCGCACCCATATCCCGAACGCGACAGAACGCACGGTCGGGATAAATTCGGACACTATGGTGATGCCGTTTGCCAATACTGTTGTATGATACATGTCTGCCCCTTATGCCTTGGGAAGGGCGGCCTTGCGCGAAAGGTTGATGCGGCCTTGGTCGTCGATCTCGGTGACGACTACCTGCACGATGTCGCCCACCTTCACCACGTCCTCCACCTTGTTCACGCGCTCCTTGGCCAGCTGTGATATATGCACCAGCCCTTCCTTCTCCGGCGCGATTTCAACAAACGCGCCAAAGTTGAGCAGGCGCGTGACCTTGCCCGTGTAGATCTTGCCGGGTTCTGGATCTGTGGCGATTGCGTTGATCATGTTTACGGCAATGGCCACCGACGCGGAGCTTAGGCCGGCCACGAAGATGCGGCCGTCGTCCTCTGTGTCGATCTTGTCTACGCCGGATTCTTCGATAATGCGCTTGATGACCTTGCCGCGCGCGCCGATAACTTCGGAGAGCTTCTCCGGCGCGACGCGCACCAGGGCGATCTTCGGCGCGTACTGCGATATCTCCGCGCGTGCCGTGCTGATGGCCTTCGCCATAACTTCGTCAAGTATATATATGCGCGATTTCAGCGTCTGTTCCAGAGACTTACGTATTATTTCGGGTGTGAGTCCGTCTATCTTGATGTCCATTTGTATCGCGGTGATGCCCTTGTGGGTGCCGGCCACCTTGAAGTCCATGTCGCCGAAGAAGTCCTCGATGCCTTGGATGTCCGTCAGCAACACAAAATCGTCGTCGCTTTCGCCCGTGACCAGGCCAACGGAGATGCCCGCCACCGGGCTTTTTATCGGCACGCCGGCCGCCATAAGCGACATGCTGGACGCGCAGACCGAAGCCTGGGACGTAGACCCGTTCGAGCTTACAACTTCCGACACAAGGCGTATTGCATAGGGGAATTCGTCCTCCGTGGGCAGTACCGGCAGCAGGGCGCGTTCCGCCAAGGCTCCGTGGCCGATCTCGCGGCGGCCCGGCCCGCGTGAGGGGCGCGTCTCGCCAACGCTGTAGCTTGGGAAGTTGTAGTGGTGCATGTATCTCTTGGACTCTTCCATGATGTCCAGCCCGTCCAGCCGCTGTACCTCGCCCATGGAGCCGAGTGTGGACACGGTAAGTACTTGGGTTTGCCCGCGCCGAAACAGAGCGGAGCCGTGGGTGCGCACAAGCAGGTCCACCTCCGCGTCAAGGCGGCGGATTTCGTCCAGAGCGCGTCCGTCCGGGCGTTTGCGCTGTTGCAGGATCATGCGGCGCACGGTTTCCTTCTCGAACTTGTACATCGCTTCGCCGAGGATGGCGGTGTATGCCTCCCGCTCGTCCTCCGGCAGGCTTGGCAGCAGCTTTTCGTGAACGTCGTTTGTAAGCTCCGCCAGACGCGCCGCGCGTTCCTGTTTTGAATCGGTGAACACGGCGTGTTCCATACGCGCGTCTGTGGCGAAGGCCACGATCTTGTCGTACTTATCGGCCGGCACGCCGGACTCTGTGTAGCCGTGCTTGGGCTTGCCGAGCTTGTCCACAATACCTTCGATAAACTCGACAATCCGCACGTTCTGGGAATGCGCGAACATTATCGCGTCGTACATCACGTCGTTGCTAAGCTCGTTTGCTCCCGCTTCTATCATCATTACCTTGTGCTTTGTGGACGCGACTGTAAGCGCCAGTGTCGAAGCTTCGCGCTGTGCCGATGTGGGGTTCACCACGAACTTGCCGTCCACCATACCTACGTTAAGGGATCCGATAGGCCCCTTGAAGGGGATGTCGGATATGGACAGCGCGAGGGATGCGCCCACCATCGCCGCGGCGTCCGGCGGGCAGTCCTGATCAACTGACAGCACCGTGGCCACCACGGCTACGTCGTTGCGGTAGTCCTTGGGGAACAGCGGGCGTATCGGGCGGTCTATCAGGCGGGATGTTAGCACGGCCTTTTCTGTGGGGCGGCCTTCGCGCTTGATAAAGCCCCCGGGGATCTTGCCCACGGAATAGAGCCTCTCTTCGTAGTCGATGCTAAGCGGGAAGAAGTCGATCCCCGCGCGGGGTTTCTCCGACGCGGTTGCCGTGACCAGCACCGCCGTCTCGCCGTAGCGCACCAAGGCCGCGCCGTTTGCAAGCTCCGCCATCTTGCCTATCTCCACGGTCATTTCGCGTCCGCCAAGGTCTATGCCAAACTTATGAGTTTCATGCACCATAGGTATATTCCTCCAAAGATCTAAATTAGAAAAATAGAGCGGAGATTCCCCCCGCCCTACATATGCTTATTTCCTTAGTCCCAGTTCGGCGATCAGTTCGCGGTACTTCACAACATCCTTGGCCTTGATGTAGCCCAGCAGCCCCTTGCGCTGGCCGACCATCTTCAGCAGACCGCGGCGCGAATGGTGGTCCTTCTTGTGAAGCTTGAGATGCTCCGTAAGGTGGTTTATGCGCTCTGTCAACAGCGCGACCTGTACCTCCGGCGAGCCTGTGTCGTTTTCCTTGCGGCCATACTTGGCGATGATTTCCTGCTTGCTTATCACTGTCATTCCTCCGTTAGAAAGTATTCTGTCCGCCTGCCAAGAGCCGGCCGGAGACGCCTAGGCTCCGCGCAGGGGAGCGTGCAGATTCCTGCATCCCGCATTGTAACACAGCGTAAAATATTTTACAATAGGCAGTTGCATCTTTTCCGTCTAATGTATTGAGTTTGTGTCCGCCGTGTGCTATAATGTCGTTAAATGATAATATTTGGAGGGTTGACAATGTTAACAATTACGAAGGATCTTGAAACAGGCGTGGCCAAGGTTGATGAGCAGCACAGGGAATTGGTGAACCAGCTTAATTCCATGATGACATCCCAAGGCAGCACCCGCGACGAAAACGAAAAGACCCTGCAATTCCTGACCGAATACGCGCTGATGCACTTTAAGACAGAAGAGGACTTGATGGAGGAGTGCAAGTATCCCGCCCTGCTGATCCACCAAGGCCAGCACAGGCTGTTTGTGGAAAAGTACCTCGTGTTCAAGGAAAATTTCGAGAAAGACCCCGATGCTAACAGTGTTTCCGTGGATATGCTGGACTTCCTGAAGAGCTGGCTTCTGAACCACATAAAGGTAAGCGATGTCGCCTTCGGCAAATTTTACGCAGAACAATAGCCATGATCCGGTACGTAAAAAACGGATACGTAAAAAAACGCCCCGCCGTACTGCGCAGCTTAAAGGCAAGGCTTATCGTGCCTTCGATAGGTTTGTTTGCGTTGATAATCGTGGTTGTCGTTGCCTATGCGGTGAACTTTATCGCCGGGGAGCTTCCGGCCGAACATGCGCCCGGCGCGGTTGATGACCTTCTGCGCGGTCTTGTCGTAATTTGCGCCGCCGGGCTGATCCTGGCCGCGGGCTTCATGTACTTTATCGCCGCGCGCGCCCTCAAGCCCCTGCGCGAGCTTGCGGCGCACGCGGATGCCGCGGCAAGGGGCGAGATCAACGTAAACTTCCGCAGAGACATGCCCACGGAAGTTGAGAGCGTTTCCCGCTCTGTCCTCGAGATCACCAAGACGCTTGCGGTGCTGCAGAAGGACTTTTCCGTGTGCAAGGACGAAGTTGTAACGGGCAACATCGGCTTCCGTATGGAGGACGACAGCCTCCGGGGCGTATTCGCAGAGGTTGTGCAGAGCCATAACGACATCGTGCTGGAGCTTACAAAGGGCTTCGAACAGCTGTCGGAAGCCTTTGTTATCATCGACACGCAGTGCCGTGTGATGTACGCCAACAACATCATCAGGAAGTTCACGCGCACCGAAGGCAAGGACATCCTCGGAATGTTTATCGACGATTTCCTGCACGGCGACGTGGCAAACCACGACTATGTGGCGAAAACCCTGCAAGACGGCCAGACCCGCGTGGAGACGGAAATAAAGCTGCAGCTGAACCCGGACAAGCTCTACGACATCGAGCTGAACGTAATGCCGCGCTTTCTCGGCGACGAGATCACCGGCGCGATGCTGCTGATGACCAATATCACGCACATTAACGAGGTCAAGAAGCGTTCCGAAAAGCAGAACCTCTACAGCACGGAGCAGTTCGTAAAGCTGACCAACAGCCTCACCGTGGCCTTGGCGGAAGGGCACCTCGGCGTAACCTTCGACGTCTGCCACACCAACGACAAGGACGTGCAGGTGATCGCGAACGAATTCAACGCCATCAAGAGCATCGTGGCCGAGAGCATGAGCCTGATAAACCTCTACATCAACGAGCTGCAAGGCACCCTCTACGGCATGGCCAAGAAGAATCTGGATCAGCACATCGAACGCGAATACAAGGGAGACTTCATCAAGATCAAGGAGTCCGTAAACGTCATCCTTGCGGATCTGAACCTGTTCTTCCGCGAACTGCACGAGCTTTCCGACAGCGTACACGGCCGCTCCGGCGACATCTTCGAGTCTATGCAGAATATGTCCGACGGTTTCACGGAACAGCTGACCCTCGCCACAAACATCCGCAGCCAGGTGACAACCATCGCCGCGGAGGCTGGCCAAACTCTGGACAACACCCAAGAAGCCCAGAACCTCACGTCATCCGCAAAGCACGACGCGCACACGGGCAGCGAACATATGTCGCACATGCTGAAGGCCATGGAAGAAGTGCGGAGCAGCTCCCGCAACATCGCAGGCATCATCAAGACCATCAGGGATATCGCCTTCCAGACGAACTTGCTTGCGCTTAACGCGTCGGTGGAGGCCGCCAGAGCCGGTCAGCACGGCAGGGGCTTCGCCGTAGTGGCGGAGGAAGTGCGCAGCCTTGCGGTGCGCGTGGACGGCTCCGTCGGCGAGTCCGCCCGCTTTATCGAAGCCTCTATCGAAAAGGCCGAGGCCGGCGTGAGAATCGCCGACGAAACCGCAAAGGCTCTGGACAAGATCGTGAGCGGCATAAGCCTTATTGATTCCGTGGTGGAAAAGATCGCCGCGTCGTCCCACGGGCAGAAGAAGTCTATCGAGCAGATCGAGGATGACGTGACCACAATCACCTCCTTGGTCGAGAACAACAAGAGCATTGTCTCCGAGAACGCTTCCTCCACCCACGAGCTTATGACCCAGGCCGAGATACTCCGCAACAAACTGCAAGAATTCAGCCTGCGCGACCAAGGGTAAGAAACTGCAAAAGATTTCACAAACCTCTTGAAATTCTGCTTGCCCCATGTTATAATCATTATCGCTTGATAATAATTTAGGGTTCGGTGCTACATAGTTTTGCTGGTGTCTATCGGATCCTGATAGGAGTGTGTACTATGAGAAAGTGGTTGTGCAAGCCCTGCGGCTACATTCACGAAGGCGAGCATCCCCCGGATGAGTGCCCGGTGTGCGGAGTCGGCCCGGAAGAGTTTGAGGAAGTAACAGAGTAGTAATGCAAAGGCCGCCCTACTCATAAGGCGGCCTTTTTCATTAATAGATTACGACAATGTATAGCCATTCAACTTGAAAACACTCCAAGCAAACGCAGGATTTTTGCGTAAGTGCGAGGAATGAGGGACGACGCGTACCCACAGGGTACGCTAGAATGCTGTGTGCCGGTGGCACACGTCCAGCATCCGGAGCGTCAGCGCAGGAAAAAATGACGACGCAATTGCGCAAAAAGACAAGTTTGATTGGAGTGTTTTCAAGTTGAATGGCTATATCATATTTTACGACATAGGGAGATGAACATATGTACTGCACACGCAAAGTAACCGACGACCTGCTCTGGGTCGGCGCAAACGACAGAAGGCTGTCGATGTTCGAAGGGGTGTACTCCGTGCCGGATGGGGTGTCGTACAACGCCTATCTTCTCACGGACGAAAAGACCGTTCTGTTTGACACGGTGGACAAGGCCGTTGTGGACCGCTTCATGGAGAACATCGAGTTTGGCCTGGACGGGCGCAAGCTGGACTACCTGGTGGTTCACCACATCGAGCCGGACCATAGCTCCGCCATCAAGGCTATCATGAACGCCTACCCGGAAGTGACTCTGGTGTCCAACCAGAAGTCGGCCGATTTTATCGCCCAGTTCTACGGCTATTCCGACGCAAGCCGCACCATCATCGTCAAGGAGAACGACACCCTCAACACGGGCAAGCACACCCTGCGCTTTATGATGGCGCCAATGGTGCATTGGCCGGAGGTTATGGTGACGTATGACGAAACAGACCGCATCCTGTTCTCGGCGGATGCCTTCGGCTGTTTCGGCGCGCTTAACGGCGCGCTGTTCGCCGACGAAGTGGACTTCGCGCGGGATTATCTCGACGAGACACGCCGCTACTACACAAACATCGTGGGCAAGTACGGCGCGCAGACACAGGCCTTGCTAAAGAAGGCCGCCTCTGTAGACATCCGGATGATCTGCCCGATCCACGGCTTTGTGTGGCGCAAGAACCTTGACGAGATTCTGCAGCCCCACGACCTCTGGAGCCGGTACGAGCCGGAGGAACAGGGCGTAATGATCGCCTATGCCTCCATTTACGGCAACACGGAAAACGCCGCGGAGATCCTTGCCTGCCGCCTTAGGGATCGCGGTGTCAAGACGGTTATGTTCGACGTATCGGTCTCGCCCGCGTCCGACATCATCTCGGCCGCGTTTAAGTGGAGCCACCTGGTGTTCGCCTCGGCCACCTACAACGCCGGCATATTCGTCACTATGGACGGCATACTGCAAGAACTTGTCGCCCACAACATCCGGAACCGCACCCTCGCCCTCATGGAAAACGGAACGTGGGCACCCACAAGCGGCAAGCTGATGAAGGAACTTTTCAGCGGCTGCAAGAACATGAACCTCGTCGGCGAAGTGAGCATCAAGTCCGGCGTGAAAGAATCTACCCTCGCGGAAATCGAAGCCCTCGCGGATACCATTGCCGCAAGCTTCTAAATACTTGACCCATCCGGGGCGTGTTCGCATTATAGCTGTTCCGGTTGAAAACCATCCCATCAGGCTTGTCTTTTTAGCGTATGGCGTTGTCAACTCCGTCTAGCGTGCCTAATGGGCACGCGTCGTTGTCGTTTCCTAGCCCTACGCGAAAAATCCTGCGCCTGACGGGACGGTTTTCAACCGGAACAGCTATAAAGAACACGCCCTATTTTCATGCGCGCAGGAACAAAATTCTATTGAAAATATGTATCGCCAATGGTATAATTACGAGATATGTCAAGCGGAACTGCTATAGTTGTACTAATCCAGGGGGCGGAAGCCATAAAAATCACAAAAGGGTTACTCTACGGGCTGATATTCGGCTTTGCCAGCCCGATTCCCGGCGTAAGCGCGGGCACCATGGCCATTCTGCTGAACGTATACGAGAAGTTTTTCAGCTCTATCAGCGTGGAGATGGTCAGGAAGAACTGGGTGTTCACCATCGCGTTCCTGCTGGGCTGGGCCTTTGGCCTCTTCGGCGTCAGCAGGATGATGATGTTTCTGTTCGACAACCACGGGCAGATAATCTTCTTCAGCTTCATGGGGCTGATCTGCGGCTGCTTGCCGATGATCTTCAAGAAGGCCACGGCGGAGACGGTGCGGGTCAAGAATGTCGTTATACTCGTTATCGCGCTTGCCCTCATGTTCTTTTTGGCGTTTCACGGCGGAGATTTAAGCGCGAACAGCACGCTGGAACAGCTCGGCGGCGTCACCTACGCCATACTTGCCTGGGTCTTCGTGTCCAGCTTCCTAAGTTCGATGGCCATGCTGATTCCCGGTGTCGGCGGCTCTCTTATGATGTTCATTTTCGGAATCTACGCGATATACATAGAGTCTATCTCTACGCTTAACGTGCTGCTGCTGACAATCTTCGTGGTGAGTATGGTCCTTGGTGTTATCGCCGGGATCGCGCTGACCAAGAAGCTGCTGGAATCCTATTCCCAGACGCTCTACTTCGCGATCATGGGGTTTATCGCGGGTTCCCTGTTCATAATCTACCCGGGTTTCTCAGCAGACCTTGACGGCGTGCTGTCGGTTCTGTTTGCCCTGCTGTCCGCATATTTTGCATACTGGCTTTCCAACAAGGGAGAGTAGCATGAACATCGCGCAGGATTATCAAGCATATCTACCATGGCTCTTCGGCGGCGTTGTGCTGGCTCTATGCCTGATGACCGCGTTGTTTGTGCCGCATTACATCAAGCGCAGGGAAGAGCTGATGGCCATTAAGGAGAAGGAGGCCAAGCTCCTGGCGGAGAACGAGCTGCTGGACCGCCTAAGCCGTTTGAGGGTCGAGTTCTTCCAGAGCATCAGCCACGACCTCAAGACCCCGCTGACGGTGATCTCCACGTGTATACTAAACGCCGCCGACGTGCTGGACTTCGACGAGGAGATCAACCGGGACGAAATGCGCGAGAGCCTGGGTTACGCCCAGCTGGAGATCATCCGCATGGCGCGGATGGTGGACAGCGCGCTGAAGATGTCCTCCCTGCACGACGGGCGCAAGAAGATGAAGCCGCTTGACATCGCCAAGTTCCTGCGTGACGGCGCGGAGATCTACCGCGTGCTGGCAGAGCGGCACAAGAACAAGATCGTTGTGGACATCACACAGGAGCTGCCGCCGGTGTTGGCCAATTCCGACATGCTCCTGCATGTGCTGACGAACCTTCTCTCCAACGCAAACCGCTATACCCGCGACGGCGAAATAAACATCCGCGCGGTGGAACAAGGCTCCGCAATCACCATCACCGTGGCGGACACGGGATCCGGGGTGGATCCGGACATCCTGCCGCGCATATTCGAGCGCGGCGTGTCGGACAAAAGCACGGGGCTTGGGCTTTCCATCTGCAAGACAATTGTGGAGGAGGTTCACGGCGGAACTATAGATGTGCTGAACAAGCCCGGCACCGGCGCCGCGGTTATCATCACACTGCCGGTACATATTGATGACGGAGGTGCAATGTAATGAAGAAACGTGCCGAACTTGAAGGCGGATACCTATTGATGATCGAGGACGAACCTGTTGTCCAGGCAAACAACAAGAAGATGCTGGAGCGGCGCGGATTCTGCATACGCCAAGCCTTCACGCTGGCCGAAGCCCGCGAAATCATCTCGAAAGAGATGCCGCGCGCCATAGTGCTGGATGTTAACCTGCCCGACGGCCTTGGGCTGGACTTTTTGCGCGAAGTGCGCAAGACCTCCAACGTGCCTGTTCTGATTCTCACGGCAAACGGCACCGACGACGATATTATCCAAGGGCTGGAGGCCGGCGGGGATGACTACCTTCCGAAACCCTATGACCAAACGGTGTTCTTCATGCGCATTACGGCTCTTCTGCGCCGTTCCTCCCTGCTGCCCGAAGCGCTGGGCATCGGCCCCATACGCATAAACCTGGCCTCCAGCAAGGCCTACCTATACAACGAGGACATGGGTCTGCAGCAGAAGGAGCTGTCTCTGTTGCAGCAGTTTGTGCAGCACCCGGAGGAAATGCTCAGTCCGGACTTCCTCTACGAGAAGGTGTGGGGGCAGAAGATGCTGGGGCAGGACAACGCGCTGAAAGTCGCCATATCGAAGCTGCGCTCCAAGCTTAGCTCCTCCGGATACACCATCACCGTATCCCGCGGAGAGGGCTATTGCTTCGAAAGGGTCTAGTACCTTGCCAATACTAAATCTGTGGGTATAGTCTGTACAACTTAATTCTCGCTTGATCTGTTGTAAATTGCCATTTTATCGGTGTGCGTTTGAGGTTGTATTCCGTTGTCCATGCTGT
>WRAA01000024.1 GCA_009780445.1 Defluviitaleaceae bacterium | reverse complement strand
CGCGCGCGCAAGTTCGGCATCAGCGTCCTGCTCACATACCTCTCCCTGCTGTTCATCGTCATACTGGTCACGAACATCGTAACGCCCCGCATCTACCAGAGCATCATGGAGTTCGTGGAGTTCCTGCCCGTGCTGTTCTCGGCCATAGAACGCCTGATCCTGGATCTCGATGCAAACGACGCCATCCCGTTCTTCGAGATAAGCGCCCTGCTGGCCCTGATCTCGTGGGAAGAGCTTCTGGCCGTGTTCCACCCGGACAACATAACCCTGGTGTTCGGCACATTAATGGATCTTTCGGCGGCGTTGTTCAGCATGGCGCTGGCCATAATCTCCTCCATCTACTTCATGCTGGAGGGCGATAAGTTCCAGGCCTTTGCCGCGCGTGTGCTGAAAGCCTTCGCGCCGTCCTCCGTCAATTCGGGCATTATGAACTACGGCGGCAAGGTCAACGGCTACTTCAAGCAGTACATCTTCTGCCAGGTGCTGGACGCGATAATCCTCGGCGTGATCATGACGGTTGTTACGTCCATGCTGGGCGTGCGCCACGCCTTTGTCATCGGCCCCATGCTTGGTTTTGCGAACCTGATACCCTACTTCGGCTCGATAATCGGCACCATAGTGGCCATCATCATCGTAATGTTCACGGAGGACTTCGCCTTTGGTATAATCGTCGCCATTGTCCTGTTCGTGATCCAGCAGATAGACTCGAACATCATCTTCCCGCGGCTTCTCGGCAGTTCCATGAAGATCAGCCCGCTGCTGGTCATCATCGCGATCGCCGTCGGCAACGCCTATTACGGCGTTATCGGCATGATAGTCGCCATACCTATCAGCACCGTACTCAAGAATATTCTGGACGACATTCTCGCGGCCGCAGAAAGCAAGCAGGAGGGGTAATCTTGAGAAAGCAAACTTTTACACATTTTGCGGAGTACGTACTCTCCCGCAGTCTCTTGGTGTTCCTGACTATACTCACGCTCTGCCTGTCCCTGGTCTACGTAATAGTAATCAACCACAACCAGCTGGAGCGGCTGCAGATGGAGCAGCTTATTCTGGAACGCGGCATAAGGATCGACGATACGCTGTCGCGAATGCTAAACAAGACCTATATCATCTCGGCGACAATAAGCTACAACTACGGCAACATACCCAACTTCCCCCAGCTTGCCTCCATGCTGATCAGCGACCCCGCCGTGCTGCACGTTACTATCGCGCCAAACGGCATTGTGTCGGAGGTCTACCCCTTACGGGGCAACGAGGCTCTGATCGGCCACAACTTCCTGGCGGAGGAATCCGCCGACCCTCTGACCAAACTGGCCTTGCAGGACGAACAGCTGGTGCTGGGCGGCCCCTTCGAGGCCTCCCCGGGGGAATATGTTCTGCGCGGCAAGATGCCGGTGTACCTCTACGACCCGGCGGGGCATCTATGGGGCTTCGTCTCCGTAACCATCGAGTATCCCATGGCCTTTCTCGGCACAGGGCTGGGCGAGCTTCGCGCAATGGGCTACGACTACGAGATCTGGAGCGTGGACACGCAAACCAACGAGCGCAGCATCATATCCACCGGAGGCTACAGCCGTTCGCCAGGCGCGCGTTATGTCGAAATGCCCATATCCGTGGCCAATGCCCAGTGGCACTTCCGCATAATATCGGCGCGGGCATGGTATAACTTTCCGGAGAAGTGGCTCTCCATCGCCGTCAGCATAATCCTGAGCCTGCTGGTGACGGCCGCCGCGCGCAGCCACCAGAACCTCAAGAAGCTCAAGGACAAGTTCGAACAGCTCTCGAACATAGACCCGCTTACGGGTGCGCACAACAGGCGTTACTTTGTCGAACACGCGGATCTGCAGGTTCGCAGGCTGGAGCGCAACGGCCGCGAGTCCTACATGTTCATGCTGGATCTGGACAACTTCAAGAAGATCAACGACGCCTACGGCCACAAGTTCGGCGACGTAGTGCTGAAGGAATTCGCCGAGCGCACAATGGCGGTTCTGCGCCCCTACGACCTATTTGCCCGCTGGGGCGGCGAAGAGTTCGTGATACTCATTTCGGAGATCGAAAAAAGCTCCGCGCTTAGCCTGGCGGAGCGTGTAAGGTCTGACATGGCCTCCCGGCATATCTCCGACGGCACCACCGAAGTCACGGCGACGGTGAGCATCGGCATCGCGCGGATCACATCAGGCTGCAAGCTGGAGGACGCCGTAAGCCGCGCCGACGCCGCCATGTACCACGCCAAGGAACAAGGCCGCAACAGGTATGTACTGTACGACGAAGGCTAGGGCGTGTTTGAAAACCCGCTTTCGGCGAATTTTCGAGCATAATTTTTTGCCGGGCTAGGAAAAAGCTGACGACGCACGGCGGAAAATTTGCCGAAAATGCGCCGAAATGGGGTTTTCAAACACGCCCTAGCTGTTTGCGAACTTCTTCAACGCGCGGATATCGTCGCCGAAGAACTTCATCAGCTTGAAGCCGCCGAACACGCGGCTGTAGATTCTGTCGGAATAAGTATCGCGGAAGTCCTCATAGCTTAGGTTCGTGGATATCAGCATCGGCTTGTGTTCAAGTATGCGCGAGTTAAGGATGTTGAACAGCTCCGACTTTGTAACGACTGTGCCGAACTCTGATCCAAGATCGTCGATGATCAGCAGATCGGCTTCGTATACAAGGTCTATCTGCGTGTCCGCAAACTCTTCGTCGCCGCCGAACCGCTTGTCCTCTATCTTCTTGAACAGCTGCGGCGCGGTTACATACAACACCAGGAAACCCGCGTCCAGCACCTCTCGCGCTATGCAGTTGCACAGGAAGGTCTTGCCAAGCCCGGTTTCGCCGTGGAACAACAGGTTGGACGGTACATTCGGAAAACGCGCCGCAAACTCCTTCGCCGCGCTGTAGATTAAACGCATGTTGTCATACTGCGAGATCCCGTGGCCGCAGTCCTCCGTTGCGTAATGGTCGAAGCTGAACGTGGCGAAGTTCTCGTTCTCGATGCTCTTGGATACGTTGGACAGGCTGTAGAACTTCTCGATCAGCTTCGACTTAAAGCAGACGCAGCTCACGTTGTTCACAAAACCCGTGTCCTTGCAGAGCCTGCACCTGTGTACGTCCTCCAGATACTCCCGCGTAACGCCCGCCCGCTCGATCAGCCTGTTCTTTTCGGCCACGAGGGACTTCTGGCGCGCGCGTATGCCGTGCGCCGCGTGGAGATCCATCTCGCCAAGCACTATCTTCGCAAGCAGGAACCCCTGCGCGCTTATCTCCATCTCCAGCTCCCGCACGGCCGGCTCCTTCGCGTACACTTCCTGCATACGCTCGCGGGACAGCCGCTTGGCCTGTATACGGTCGCGCTCATATTCGCGCGATATCATTCTTCTAAGGTCGCTGTTCATCTGCACCACCCCGGAGGTATTCCTCTTTCAAACGCCGGAACTCCATGGCCTCCATCTGCTCAAAGTCATAATCGCGCTGTTTGAAGTTCAGGTATCTGTTGGATGTCTTGGGCGGCGTCCGATCCTTCTTTGCGCGGCGCGGCTTCTTTTCCGCGGTGTTCGCCGCCGCGGCCGGGGATTTGCGGGCTTCGCTCGAAGCCTTGGCCGCGTCCAGCGTCCTCACGCCGTCCTCATGCCAGCGTCTGATGATCTTATCGGCGTAGGAGAAGCTCACCCCGCCCGTGTTCAGCACGGCCTGGTCGCAGGCCCACAGCACCATGTCCCGCGGCGTGTCCAGGCCGACAAGCCATGTGCGCATGAAGTCCTGTTCGCCCGCCGAAGGATTGCGCCCGAATATGCCGAAGGCTCTCAAAATGTCGCGGAAGTCTCTGTTAAACAGCTGTATGTATTCGTCGGCCTTTGCGCAGGTGTCGATGCCCTGCTCCGCCCAGTCCAGAGCCACGCGTTCTATGTAGGACATGTTGGTGTGGCCGCCTTCGCGGCAGTACGCCAGGAGCCTGTCTATCACAGGCGTGGGCAGCCTCAGCCAGTCGTAGAAGCCGAACAGTTGGTTCATGTCGTTGTGGTTCAGCGTGCGCTTCAGATGCTCCTGCGCACGTAGGAACAGGGCGCGGATCTCCTCCCGTTCGCCGTAGATCTCCAGCTCGTCCGGGGTGTAGTTGGGTCTGGGTGCCTTAGCGTCGCGTATTGACGGCGAATGTTCGGGCAGGACGCTAAGCACATGCGTTTCCGAAACGGCGGAGGTTTTCTGCGCTTCATTCTGACCGGTGCTGTTCTGACCGGTGCTGTTCTGCCCAGTGCTGTTCTGCCCCGCGCCATGCCCCGCCTCCGGCGGCTTGTCCTGCTTATCGCCGAAGACGGCAAACACCAGCCCGCCCTCGAGCCTCAACGACAGCACACCAACGGACGCCCAGTGGTGGAGCGCGGCAAGCACGTTCGCCTCCGATATCTCCAGCTGTGCGGCCGCCCGGGACACCTGCATGGGCGAACCGCCGCCCATGTGCCGGAGCGCGAACAGGTACACCACCACGTACAGCGGGTTAACACACGCCGAGGACGCAAGGAACCTGTCCACAAAATCCGCCGGGATCTGCACACCTGTGTTGTCGGTATATTGTACGGCCTGAGGCAGGATGCTGAGCATTGATGTCTCCTTCTTGCTTTGCGGTGAGACCGCGTGGCTCCGCCCCGCACCCCGCAAGGGCTTCGCCCTTGACCCGTAACCATGTTAATTGTAGTTGGTCGGCGTAGCCTCTGGCCATCCAAATCCCATAGTCGCGGGTCAAGGGCGAAGCCCTTGCGGGGTGTGGGGCAGAGCCCCACGGTCTTACGCAGCAGTATTAATCAGTGGACTAACAGTATACCACCCGCGCCCGCAACGCACAACGGAATACTTATCTCCCGCGCCGGCCTGTGGATTATGTGGATATCTTGTCCTTCAGCATGATCTCGCCCAGTTTATGGACATCCCCTGCGCCCATAGTTATCAACAGGTCGCCGTGGACACATTTTTGTTGCAGGAAGGCCCGTGCGTCGTCAAAGCTTGGCATATAGTGGGTTTCGCGCCCGTTTGCGCGTACTTGTTCGGCCAGATCCCTCGAGTGAATTTCCCCCGTATCATGTTCGCGGGCCGAGTATATGTCCAGCACCACCACCACGTCAGCGTCGCCGAAGGATTCGCCAAGTTCCGCCAAGAGCTTCTTGGTGCGCGTAAAGGTATGCGGCTGGAATACGCAGACCAGCTTGCCGTGCTTGCTGTTCTTCGCGCCGGCCAGGGTCGCGCGTATTTCGGTGGGGTGGTGGGCGTAGTCGTCCACAATGGTTATGCCGCGCAGGCTTCCCTTGTATTCATAGCGGCGTTTGCTGCCTGTGAAGCTCTCGAGGCCGCGCTTGATTGTTTCGAGCGGCAGACCTTCGGCGTGGCACGCGGCTATGGCAGCAAGGGCGTTCGACACATTGTGCGCGCCGCGCAGCTCCAGGTCTATACGCAGAGCAAACTCCCCGCCTATCAGCAGATCAAAGGAGGCCATGCCGTCGTGGTTATAGGCCACATTCGCGGCGCGAAACAACGAGTTCCGCCCGCCATAGCCAATAACACGGCAGAGCGCGCCGGCCGAAATCTTCGCGCAGGAGGCGATCTCCTCGTTTATAACAAGCGCGCCCTCCGGGGAGATGTTCTTCACAAACGCGCCGAAGGAACCTTCGATATGGTCCAAGTCTCTGAAATAGTCCAGGTGATCCGTCTCGATGTTCAGCACCACACCTATGTGCGGGCGGAAGTGAAGGAAGCCGTCGAAGTACTCGCAGGACTCCACAACGAAGTATTCGTCGCCGCCCACAAGGTAGTTGCTGTTGATGGACGGCAAAACTCCGCCGATGTTAAGGGTCGGGTTCCTGTCCGCGCTTATGAGTATCTGCGCTATCATGGACGTGGTGGTGGTCTTGCCGTGTGTGCCGGATACGCAGACAGGCTTGGCATATCCGTCCATCATCTTCCCGATGAGCGCCGCACGGTCGATTATCCGCAGACCAAGCTGCTCCGCGCGGACATACTCCGGGTTATCCCGCTTTACCGCCGCGGTAAAGACCACAAGGTCGGCGTCGGCCGGTATGTTTCCCGCGCTGTGGCCGACGACTATGCCGATGCCCCGTTCGGCAAGCTCGTCTAGCACGTCGGAGTGCTTTGCGTCAGAGCCCGTCACAGTCACCCCTTTGTTATGTAGCGTATGCGCCAGCCCACTCATACTTATGCCGCCAATGCCGATAAAATGCGCCTTCTTGCAGTCCGATAATCTATATCCGTCCGTCATACCGTATCTCCCTTAGAGCCTGTTTAGTATCTTTTTACCGTTGGATTGGCGAGCCGGTTTTTCGCCATTCTAGGAACCGCCGACGACGCGTACCCACCGGGTACGCTAGGAGAAGGTGACGACGAAGGGCGGAAAACCGGACGCCAAGACAATGGTGAAAAGATACTAAACAGGCTCTTACATATTCTTGTTCTACAATTATATCTATGCAGTATAGTATATTCTACACATTTTTAAACAATCGGCCACAGAATTTATGAAAATTTTGAACTGCGTATTGTATATTGAGCAGTACCTGTGTTATAATATTTATTAGCAGGATTCAACAAACTTCAATTCGGGATATATGCGTTACTTATTCAAGATTTGTCACTTCTGTAACTAACCACGCTCACTTAGTGAAACTTACCATATATTTTTGTTGCAAGCGTGTTTTTTAAGGGGGAATTTACATGCGTAAAAAAGAGATTCTCGCCATGTTGCTGGCGGGCGGTCAGGGTTCGCGCTTGGGGGTGCTTACCGCAACAAAGGCAAAACCGGCTGTTACCTTCGGCGGAAAGTACCGTATCATTGACTTTACGCTAAGCAACTGCGTAAACTCCGGTATCGACACCGTGGGCGTTCTCACGCAGTACCAGCCGCTGCTGCTGAACCAGCACATCGGCATCGGCATACCTTGGGATCTGGACCGCAGAAGCGGCGGTGTCACCGTGCTTTCGCCGCACGTAAAAGGCGACTCCGGCGAGTGGTACATGGGCACGGCCAACGCCCTGTTCCACAACATAGACTATATCGACAACGTGGACCCCGAGTACATAGTTGTTCTGTCCGGAGACCACATCTACAAGATGGACTACTCGAACATGCTAAGCTTCCACAAGGACAAAAAGGCCGACGCAACCATCGCCGTGCTGGAAGTACCCATGCTCGAGGCATCCCGCTTCGGCATCATGAACTGCCACGACGACAGCCGGATCTACGAGTTCGAGGAAAAACCGCCGGAGCCTAAATCCAATCTTGCGTCCATGGGCATCTACATCTTCACGTGGGAGATCCTGCGCGAAATGCTGATCAAGGACAGCGGTGTCCACCGCGACAGCGACTTCGGCAAGCACATCATCCCGCTGATGATCGCGCAGTCGCGCTCGCTCTACGCCTACCGCTTCTGCGGATACTGGCGGGATGTCGGCACCATCGAGTCCTATTGGTCGGCTAATATGGATCTTGTACAGGCCGTGCCGGAGTTTAACATGTACGAGAACTTCTGGCAGATCTACACAGACTCCTTCAACCAGCCGCCGATCTACACGGGCCCCGGCGCGGAAACACGCACATCCCTGCTTGCGGACGGCTGCGAGGTCTACGGCACGGTCATCAACTCCGTGCTTGGCACGGATGTCTATGTGGGCGAAGGCACCATCATCCGCGATTCGATAGTTATGTCGAATACATTCATCGGCCAGAACTGTGAGATCAACCGCTGCGTTATCGACGAACACGTATCCATCGGCGACCACGTAAAGATGGGCACCGGGGAGAATGTGCCGAACGAGTCCAAGCCCAGGGTTTACGACTGCGGCATAACCGTCGTCGGCACCAACTCCAAGATACCCAGCCACGTGAACATCGGCAAGAACTGCGAGATATACGGCAACACCGTACACGACAACTATAACGATGACAACTGCCTTCCAAGCGGAAAGAGCATCAACCTGGAAAGCGAGGCAACGATATGAACGCTGTTGGCATAATCTTGGCCGGCGGTAACAACGGCCGCCTCGGAGAGCTTACAAAGACACGGGCCGTCTCCGCGATCCCCGTAGGATCCTGCTTCAGGTGTCTCGACTTCCCCCTCAGCAACCTCTCAAACTCCGGAATCGGCAAGGTTGCCGTGCTTGCGCAGTACAACGCCCGCTCCCTGCAAGACCATCTCTCAAGCTCCAAGTGGTGGAACTTCGGAAGCAAGTACGGCGGGCTGTTCGTCTTTTCGCCCTACCTAAGCGACGACAACTCCTTCTGGTTCCGCGGCACGGCCGATTCGATCTACCAGAACATAACCTATCTGCGCCGCAGCCGGGAAGAATACGTTATTATAACATCCGGCGACGCAGTATACAAGGCCGATTTTAAAGAACTGCTAAGGAACCACGAGCAGAGCGGAGCCGACGTCACCATCATGTACAAGGACGCGGAACCCGGCCAGGATCTGCGGGAGTTCGGCGTGCTGACCGTCGGCGAGAACGGCGATGTCCTGGATCTGGAGGAAAAACCTCTCGAGCCGCAGGGCAGCAAGATATCCATGGGCATCTACGTGATCAAGCGCACCCTGCTGATGGATCTCCTCTCCGAAACGGTGTCCGAAGGTAATTACGACCTTGTGAAGGACATCTTCGTGCGATACCGCAAGATGCTCAAGATCAACGGCTTCCGCTTCGACGGATACTGGAAGGCCATCAAGAGCGTGAAGAGCTACTTCGACGTAAACATGGACTTCCTTCGCGCGGACATCCGCCGCCTGTTCACCCAGGAACAACCATACATCGAAACCAAACCTAAGGACGAGCCTCCCGCCAAGTACAATTCCCAGGCGGACGTGGCGGACTGCCTGGTGGGCGCCGGCAGCATCATCAGCGGCAACATATTCCACAGCGTGCTGTTTAGGCGCGTCTACGTCGGCGACGGTTCCGCCGTGAAGGACTCCGTACTGATGGAAGGCACACGCGTCGGCAACAACTGCGTACTCGAAAACGTCATTCTCGACAAGTTCGTCACTATCTCCGACGGCGCGAAGCTCGTCGGAGATCCGCAAAACCCGATCATAATCTCCAAGGGTACGACGGTCTGATCGTAGCATTGCGCAACATACAAAGGGGGCTTCTATATGAACATCACCGATATCCGCGTGCGCAGGTTCAACAAGGACGGCAAGATGAAGGCGATAGTTTCAGTGACTTTCGATGACGAGATCGTCATACACGACATCAAGGTTATAGAGGGCGACAAGGGGCTGTTCATCGCCATGCCGAGCCGCAAAACAAGCGACGGCGAATTCCGCGATATCGTCCACCCTATCAACTCGGCTATGCGCAGCCGGCTCCAAGACGCTGTTCTGGAAAAATTCGAGGCCGCCGGCCTGCAAGACGAGGACGAAGCTTTCGGCGAAGCCGCGGCCACGCTTCAATAAGAGCCTGTTTATGGTGAAAAGATACTAAACAGGCTCTAAGGAGCTGTCCGGAAATTTCCGGACAGCTCCAACTTCAATTCAGAAGAACAGAACAGATGCCACGTCCATACTATACAGTGCATTGCAAATTTATCGCAAGACTGTAAACTTTGTGGAGGTGGCATTTTTATGCAGGAACAAGCGGTGCTGGCTATGGTTAGGTTCTTGGGCAATACTCTCGCGTACCAAGAGGTGAAGCTGTCGGTTGAGGCCTTGCGCGGCAAGCCCGATCTCTTGGCGCGTATGCGTGCCTTCAAGCAGGAGGCGACTTCCGGCCAGATGTCCCAGGCACAGATGGATAACCTGGGGCGCGAGTATCAGCAGCTGTCGCAGATACCGGAGGCGGCACGGTACTTCCGCGCCAACGACAAGTATTCGGAGGTCGTAGGGAGCATATTGCAGGAAGTGAGTTCCTCTCTGGAGCAGGGCATATCACTGTAGTAATTTAACGCACGTTGGCCAGGCCTTTTTGGCGGATCTTCGCGGCGTACATGGCTTCGTCGGCGCGTTTGAATGTGCCGCGCAGGGATTCGTCAAGGGATGGGTCGAAGCTTGCGCGTCCGCAGGCGCAGCTGAACAAATGCTTCTTGAAGGCCGGGCGTTGCTCGTCTTGCAGCTTTTGCATGATGCGCTCCAGCTCGGCCTCTTTCTTGTCTATCAGAATGGAGGCGATTTCGTCGCCGCCGATACGGTAGAGCGGAATGTTGCGGCCGATGTTCTCGGCAATGAGGTTGGCGGTGTTCTTGATGTACGCGTCGCCGGCCTCGTGGCCCAGGGTGTCGTTAACGACCTTGAGGTTGTTGATGTCGCAGATGATCATGGTGACACTGCGGCCTTGTTCGGCAAGGTCTCCGCATTCGCGCAGCCTGTGTTCGAAGGCCATGCGGTTCTCGAAGCCCGTGAGGATGTCCGTGTAGGCCAGCTTCTTGTAGGTGGACTCGGTGACGCGGCTCATGGAGACATAGGCCACGATGGAGATAAGGGCCAGCAAGGCGGCGGAGAGGACAAGGCTGTAGAGCGCGGCCTGCGTGTGAGAGTCCGCGATAATGTCCGCGTTAAACTCCATGCCGACGGCACCCAGAAGCATTCCGTAGTGGTCGTAAAACGGCCAGAATATGGTGAACACGCCGCCGCCCGGTGTGCGGTAAATGCCTTCGCCGATGATGACCAAGCCCTGCTCCAGACTAAAGCGCAGGTCGGCCTCGATCTCGCTTGTGGGTGCGAAGTCCGCGCCAAGGGTGGTTATGATGCCGCCGGAACCGTCCAGCCGCGCGACGTAGAGGCTAGAGAGGTTGCTAAGGTTGCGCACTTCGTCGAAAATGTTCTGCACGTGTTGGGTGGTTGCGTGGGCCTGTGGGGAATCGCCGCCGATGTCCACGAAGTCCTCCGCGTAGAAGTTGTCGAGAATGTGGTACTTTATGCCGATTGCGCGTTCGCGCATGTCGTAGACCATGGCGTTGTAGGACAGGGTATACACCGTGAAGAACACGCCCGCAGTCGCCACAAACACAGTGAGGATCAGTATCACGTACATCCTCAGAATCATCTGATTTTTCAAGACTACACCTCGCTGCCCGGTTCAGAGAACTCACGCTTGATGCGTATGTCGTGTGCTTTGTCGTACCGGCGCATGACGGCAAGGCACATGATCTGCGCACAGATTATGATGATGTGGACGATGCTCCACATGTCCAGCGCGACCATGATGCTGTCGGTGTTCTGGAAGATGTTAAACACGAAGCCGCTGGCGATGCCCATGCCGATGATCGCGGCCAGCCAGACCACGCTGCGTTGGCCGCTGTCGTAAACGAAGCCCACCAGCGCGTTAACCTTGCGCGCCTCGCGTTGCTTGCGGATAACGGCGTAGAGCGTGACGATAATCGCGAACAGCACGCTGATGATGCCGCCGACCAACAGGTTCAGCACAGACCAGGTTTCCACGCCGAAGGGCGCGAAGAGCAGCAGGGTGCGGCCGGCGATGGTTATGGACGGCACGGGGCGCGTGAATATCTCGACCTCCTGCTGTGTAAGGCGCGTGCGGGAGACCACCCGGCCGTTCCCGTCGATCACGACGACATAGTGTTCGCCGCGCTGTTCGACGATGTAGGTGTCGGAGTTTGGCGTGTACTCAATGCCGTTCAGAGCCACTGCAAACGATTGTCCGCCGGCGGTGCCAACAGCTGCCGGGCTGCCGGACGGCGTAAGCGCGGCGGCGATAGGCTCGAAGTTATCCGCGGGCATGATGCCGCCATTTCCGCCGCTACTGCCGGAATCTTCATTTCCGTTTCCGCCCCCGCTTGAAGCGGCAATGGCGGGCGCGGGCGGCCGGGCGGGTTCCTCTTCCGCTTCGTTTGCCTCCTGCGCCGGTTCGGCGGCCGGCTCACCTTCCCCGCCGTCCGCTTCCACGTTTGCCGCAGGTTCCTGCGCCGGCGGCTCTGCCGGCCTGACGTTCGGCGGCAATGCCGGATCGCGATCCCGCGGCGGTTGGTCGTAGGGCGATTCGCCGGGCGGCGTCGCGGCAGGCGGTGCCGGATTGTTTCCGACGGACAGCGCAACAGTGACGGACACATAGCCGATTGTTTCGCCGAAGGGTACGTCGCCGCCGGTGAACTCGCTCCTCACGCCAAGGGGATATACCGCGACTTCAACGCTGTGGCTGCCGCTCCCCAGAGTTTGCAGGAAGCCGGAGTAGATCGTGATGACGCTGCCGGCCACGCTGAAGTCCCGGCCAAGAACAAGCGGAGCACCGCCGATACGAAGCCCGGCGATGGTGTTGCCGTGCAGATTCACGGCGATTGTACGGTTGCCGCCTTGGCCGCCGCCGATACTTACGGTGCCGGGCGTATAGACCACGGCACCGCTGTCGTACAGCACCGCCGTATTGCCCGCAACGTCGGTGATGCGGGTGTATAGGATGAACTTTTCGTTCGATGTGACGGAGAAGCCGCTCCCGCTGACCCAGGGTATGGCGGATGTGTCATGGACATGCTGCGCGGCGCGGTAGAACTCCACGCTTGCAACGCCCGAAAGCCCGCCGTCCGCTTGGATGTCTACATCAACAACGCGTTCGAAGAGCAGGCTGAACGCGGTGTTGCCCGAGAAGTCTCTGAACGCGCCGCCGCGGTACCGCACCTGCGCCGTGGGCGGCACGCTGTCGATGCGGTAGGCCACCTCCACAGGATGCGATACCGAACCTGTGAGGACATTCCTAACATAGACATGCACAGAGCCGGCGGCGGTGTCCAACGTGCGTTCGGCACTGTGCAGCCACAACGCCGTGCCGCCCGGCCGCACCTGGTGGCCAACCGCGGCGGTGATGACCACGCCTGTGTTCGCCCAGCCGGCGGCGTTCATCCCGCTTACGGTGAAGTGTTCGTTCGGCACGGCCGTGAATGTGCCTTCGGAGATTGTGAGTTCGATGGTATGGGACGCGAAGGCGTAATCCGTGGCGGCGTAGCGCACCCCGAAGTTCCCCGCTGCAAGGTTGGTGATGCTTGTTCCGGCTATGGCCGCCCAGGCCGCCCACTCGTTGTTGATGAGCTGCCTGGACTGCATGTATGTGCTGACGCCTGTGATCTCGCCGTTGCCGGCTCCGCCGGTTGTGTTGGTGAAGCCGATGGCGGGCGCGGCGCGGCGCGCGGGAATGTCCAAGTTCTGCGGTTCGGAGTAACTCGCGCCGACGCTTTCGCGAATGCTGACGCTCTCCCCGAACCAGGCATCGGCGATGGCCACCGTGCCGACAGCGTCCGAGACCACGGCCGCGCCGTTAATCGCAAATGCGGAGTTGGGCGCGAGGTTCCTAAGCCGTTCGGCCGGAAAGTCGATGGTGGCCGCAGGCGCGGCCGGCACAGACGTAACACTCACGAACCGGGTGTCGCCGCCGCCGAACGTGAAAAGGCTTGCGGACACCACTCCCGGCGTGCCCGGCGCGTTGGGCGCGGCCTGTACAACAAGCTCTTCGCCGTCCTCATCGGCATCCGTGCCGCCGTCCGTGTCGCCGTCTGTATCGGGCGTGTTGTTTGCGTAGCCCGGTTCGTTGTCGAGCGTGTCGCCGGGTTCGTTGTTCCCGTCGTCCGACGTGTTGCCGACGTTGCTTGTTCCGTCGCTCTCGCCGTCCGGCGCGTTGCCAGTATCGCCGAAGTTGCCCATGCCGTCCTGCGTGTCGTCAACATTAACCGAAGTATCGGAGGATTCTCCGGGCGGGCTTTCCGCGCCGCTTTGTACGCCGCTCTGCGCATACCCGCCGGCAATGCCCTCCGCGCCGAAAACGCTCTGCACATTCGGCCGGAATACCGTAGCCATCGTAAACACGACGGCAATCAGCAACGCGGCCGCCCGACCGATATGTATATGGAAGTTCATAAACACGCTCCTTGGCGCAGTTAGTTTCGGAAACAATTTATCGGCACCCATTCTATCCTATTCGGCAGAATTTGTCAATATTTCGTGAAATAGCAACACGGCACTCCGCTTTCCGCGGTTTACGAAATAAACAACCTTGACATTG